>JBCCIS010000009.1 GCA_039028155.1 Pseudomonadota bacterium | reverse complement strand
GAATGCGGTGTCGACGGCGTCGTGTGTTCGGCTCATGAGATCCGCGAGCTGCGTCGGCGCTGCGGTGACGATTTCCTGCTCGTGGTGCCGGGCATTCGCCCGGCCTGGTCGACGGCCCATGATCAGAAGCGGATCATCACGCCGTCGGAGGCCATGAACGAGGGCGCCGACTATCTGGTGGTCGGCCGGCCGATCACCCAGGCCCGCAACCCGGTTGAGGCCACTGGCCGTATCATCGAGGAAATGGCCGCCTAGCGTACATTCCTTGGCGCGAAGGCGTCCACGACCCACATAAGGCGTTCAATGGCGGTTGATACGAAGATTTGCGGCATCCGCAGTGCCGAAGCCATGGACGCGGCGGTCGCCCATCGCGCGCGCTTTGTCGGCCTCAATTTCTTTGAGAAAAGTCCGCGCTTTGTGAGCATGGAAGAGGCCCGCGCGCTCGGTGGTCGTGTGCCAGAAGCCGTCGGCAAGGTGGGCGTCTTTGTCGATCCCGACGACACCCTGCTGGAAGGCGCCATCACGGCCGGTGGATTGTCGATGGTGCAGCTCCACGGCCAGGAGGAGCCTAAGCGCGCCGCGGACATCCGCACGCGTTTCGGCGTCGACATTATGAAAGTGATCAAGATCAGCGAGGCCGACGACCTGGACGCCGTGGCCGGTTACGAACCGGTCGCCGACTGGCTGATGTTCGATACCAAACCGCCCAAGGGCGCGACCCTTCCCGGCGGTAACGCGGTTGCCTTCGATTGGCGTTTGATGGCGGGCCGCAGCTTCAGGCGGCCGTGGATGCTGGCCGGTGGCCTGGACCCCGAAAATGTAGCTGAGGCCGTGAAGCTTACGGACACGCGATGCGTTGACGTGTCGAGCGGTGTTGAATCCGCGCCCGGCGTCAAGGATCCCGACAAGATCAGGGCCTTTCTTGAGGCGTTGCGCGGCCTTTAGATAACCGTCGGGGAACCATGACCAAAAACGTTGCCAATCACTACACCAGCGGCGATCTGTTCGATCGGATAATGGCGGCCCTGAAAGACGATGGCGCCGATCCGGACCAACCGACCATTGCCGCGCTGGCGCCCTATGACCAGTTTCACGGCCGCGGTCTGGAGGCGACCGAAGATGTCGCCAGCCTGCTCTCGCTCATGGCCTCGGATCATGTCTTGGACGTCGGCAGCGGGATCGGGGGACCGGCGCGATTCATGGCCGACCGGTTCGGTTGCCGGGTAACCGGCATCGATCTGACGCCAGTGTTCTGCGATGTCGCGCGCTGGCTCACAACGCGGCTCGGAATGGACGACCGCGTATCGATCGAGATCGGCGACGCGCTTGCCATGCCGTTCGCCGACGCCTCCTTCGACGCCGCCTATTCCATGAACGTCTCCATGAACATCGCCGACAAGGACGGGCTCTACGCGGAACTTGCCCGGGTCCTGAAACCGGGTGCTCGGCTGGTCTTATCGGAGTTTGCGCGCGGTGACGGTCCTGAGCCCGAATACCCGCTGCCGTGGGCCAGGACCGCCGAAACAAGTATCCTCGCGACGTTTGAGGCGACCCGGTCCGGTCTGGAGGGCGCCGGTTTCGTGATTGTCCAGGCCCGCGACACGGCCGCTGAATCCAAGGACTTCGGCGCACGGTCCAAAGCGCTGGTCGAGCGTGGCAAAAAGCCACCGCACCGGTCCGTTCCCCTGGTCCATGGCGAGGCGGCGGCGGTCATGATGGCGAACTCCTCGCGCGCGGTCGCCGAAGGCCGCATCCTGCCAATCGAGATTCTGGCGCGAAAACGCGACTGATACGGCGATTCCGGCTCAACAGGGCCGTTTTCCGATCGATTAGGGACGGTCCGCCGGGGCGACTTTCAGACGTTGCAGAGGCGGGCGGAAAACGGCATGTTCCCGGCTCCTGAACAAAAAGGACACACCATGGAACCGGTGAACACGTACCGTAGCGGACCGGACGAACAAGGCCATTTCGGCATGTTCGGCGGTCGCTATGTGGCCGAAACGCTGATGCCCCTTATTCTGGACCTGGAGAAGGCCTGGAACGAGGCCAAGAACGACCCCAGCTTTCAGGCCGAGCTCGATCACTGGGCCAAGCACTATGTCGGGCGTCCGAGCCCCATGTATTTCGCCGAGCGGCTGACCGAGCACCTGGGCGGCGCCAAGATCTATTTCAAACGTGACGAGCTGAACCACACGGGCTCGCACAAGATCAACAACACGGTCGGCCAGATCCTGCTCGCCCAGCGCATGGGCAAGCAGCGCATCATCGCCGAGACCGGGGCGGGCCAGCACGGTGTCGCCACCGCGACCGTCTGCGCCAAGGTCGGCCTACCGTGCGTCGTCTATATGGGCGCCAAGGATATCGAGCGCCAAGCGCCCAACGTCTTTCGCATGAAGCTTCTTGGCGCGGAGGTCATTCCGGTGACGTCCGGCTCGCACACATTGAAGGACGCCCTGAACGAGGCGTTGCGCGACTGGGTGACCAATGTGGAGACGACCTTCTACATCATCGGCACGGTTGCCGGCCCGCACCCCTATCCCGAACTGGTGCGTGACTTTCAGTCGGTGATCGGCCGCGAAACGCGTGAGCAGATGATCGATGCCGAAGGGCGCGGGCCCGATACCCTGGTCGCGTGCATCGGCGGCGGGTCGAACGCCATGGGCCTGTTCCATCCGTTCCTGGACGACACCGACGTCGCGATCTATGGCGTCGAGGCGGCGGGTCACGGTCTGGAGACCGGCGAGCACGCCGCGTCGATCACCGGCGGCAGGCCCGGCGTGCTGCACGGCAACCGCACTTATCTGCTGCAGGACGACGACGGCCAGATCATCGAACCGCACTCGATTTCGGCTGGCCTCGATTATCCTGGCATCGGGCCGGAACACGCCTGGCTCTCCGAGGCCGGCCGGGTCAACTATGTCTCGGCAACCGACGACGAGGCGCTGGAGGCCTTCCAGCTGTGTTGCAGCCTGGAAGGCATCATCCCGGCGCTGGAGCCGTCCCATGCGCTGGCCCACGTCATGAAGATCGCGCCGGACCTGCCCAAGGACCACCTGATCGTCATGAACATGTGCGGTCGCGGTGACAAAGACGTCTTCGCCGTCGCCGACGTGCTAGGGGTGAAGCTATGAGCACCAACGGAGCAGGACGCATCGACGCGCGGTTCGCCGCGCTGGCCAAAGAAGGCCGTGCCGGTTTGGTGGCCTATGTCATGGCCGGTGATCCCAACTACGAGATGTCGCGCGATATCCTACTGGGTTTGCCGGAGGCCGGCGCCGACGTCATTGAGTTCGGCATGCCCTTCACCGATCCCATGGCCGACGGCCCGACCATCCAGACCGCCGGGCAGCGCTCGTTGAAGGCCGGGACAACGCTCAAGAAGACACTCGCCCTGGTGCGAGAGTTGCGCGAGCGCGACGACACCACGCCAGTCGTACTGATGGGCTACTACAACCCGATCTACAGCTACGGCAACGACGCCTTCCTGAACGACGCCCGTGACGCCGGGATCGATGCGCTGATCATCGTCGACCTGCCGCCGGAAGAGGACGGGGAGCTTTGTCTGCCCACGCTCGACGCCGGTCTTAACTGGATCCGTCTGGCGACGCCGACGACCGACGACAAACGTTTGCCGCAGGTGCTGATGAACACCTCGGGCTTCGTTTACTACGTCGCGATCGCTGGCATTACCGGCGCGGCGGGCGCGGCGACCGCCGATACAGAGGCCGCCGTCGCTCGCCTGAAACGCCACACCGATCTGCCGGTGGCCGTCGGGTTCGGTATCAAGACTCCGGACGATGCCGCCGATGTCGCGCGGGTTGCCGATGCCGCCGTGGTCGGCAGCGCGTTTTGTCAGAAGGTAGCTGACGGCTTGTCGACCGACGGGACGCCATCCCGGGCTTGTGTCGACGGCGTTCTCGATCTGACTCGCGCGTTGGCCAAGGGGGTCAGGGAGGCGCGGTCATGAGTTGGCTTTCCAACCTGTCGCTGCCGAAGATTCGCGATCTCGTTCGCAAGACGGACACGCCAGAGAACTTGTGGGACAAGTGCCCGCAGTGCGAGCAGATGGTGTTTCACCGCGATCTCGAGGCGGCGATGCATGTCTGTCCCCATTGCGGATTCCACATGCGGATCGATCCCAAGGCGCGCCTCACCAATCTATACGATAACGGTGAATACACGCGGATCGAGTTGCCCGAGGTCGAGGCCGACCCCTTGCGCTTTCGCGACCGCAAGCGCTACTCCGAGCGACTGCGCGATGAGCAATCGAAGACCGGCGAGAAGGATGCGATCATTGTCGCCCACGGCGAGATCGACGGCATAAATGCGGTCAGCGCCGTCTTCAACTTCGACTTCATGGGCGGTTCCATGGGCGCCGCCGTCGGTGAGGCGGTGGTCTCCGGCGCGCGCCTGGCGATACTGCAGGAAAGCCCTTACATCATCTTTACCGCGTCCGGCGGCGCGCGCATGCAGGAAGGCATCGTGTCGTTGATGCAGATGGCGCGGACCACCGCCGCAATCTCCGAATTGAAGGAAGCGCGACTGCCTTACATCGCAGTCCTCACCAACCCAACGACCGGCGGCGTTACCGCTTCCTTCGCCATGATCGGCGACATCGCGATCTCCGAGCCCGGCGCCATTATCGGCTTTGCCGGTCAGCGCGTGATTGAAGAGACTATCCGCGAGACCCTGCCGGAAGGCTTCCAGCGCGCCGAGTACCTGTTGGACCACGGCATGTTGGACATGGTGGTGCCGCGCGCGGAAATGCGCGATCGCCTGGCCACCGTTCTGCGGCTCCTGATGGCCGGCCGCGGCGATCCGTCCCCGGCGCTGCCCAGTCCCGCCAACGATCCCGAAATCGGGTCCGGCGAGCGTGTCCAAGCCGACCAGTGACGTCCTGCTCGATCGACTGCTTGAGCTTCATCCCAAGCTGATCGATCTTTCGCTGGACCGCCTCTATCGGGTGCTCGAAGCGCTGGGTAATCCGCATCTCGATCTGCCGCCGGTGGTCCACGTTGCCGGCACCAACGGCAAGGGTTCGCTGATCGCCTATATGAGACGCGCGCTGATCGCCGCGGGCTACCGCGTCCATGTCTACACATCCCCGCATCTCATGCGCTTCCATGAACGCATTGAGCTGAACGGTAAGGCCATCGACGAGCCGGACCTGGCCGATCTGTTGGACGAGTGTGAGCGGGCCAATGGCGGTCAGCCGATTACGTTCTTCGAGATCACGACCGCCGCCGCTTTCCTCGCGTTCTCGCGCGAGCCCGCCGATATTCTCTTGATGGAGACCGGATTGGGCGGCCGCCTGGACGCGACGAACGTTATCGACCAGCCGCTGCTGACCGCGATCACACCGATCGCGTTGGATCATCAGCACTTCCTGGGCGAAACCATCGATGCGATCGCGGGCGAAAAGGCTGGCATCATCAAGCCCGGCGTGCCCCTGGTCATCGGCCCCCAATCGGCGGCTGCGCTGGCGGTGATCGAGGGTAGGGCACACGATCTCGGTTCGCCGACCACCGTGCGCGACCGCGATTTCTTCGTGCAGACAGAGGGGGATCAGCTCGTTTACCGCGATGCCACGGACACCTGGTCACTTCCGTTGCCCGGGTTGCCCGGGACGCACCAGGTCGACAACGCGGCTACCGCCATCGCTTGCCTGCGGCAATTGAGAGGTTTCAGCGTTCGCCAGGAAGATGTGGCGGTTGGTCTGCGCGAGGTCGTGTGGCCCGCCCGCCTGCAACAGCTTGCCGGCGGTAATCTTGCAAAGCTGGCCGGACCCGGGGTCGACCTGTGGCTCGACGGCGGCCACAACCCGTCCGCGGGCCAGGCATTGGCGGATGTCTGCCAGCAGTGGGGCGACCGTCCCCTGGATCTTGTCGTCGGCATGATGATTACCAAGGACCCCGCCGGCTTCGCGCGGCCCCTGGCGCCGTTCGTGCGGCGCGCAGTCTGCCTGTCCATACCCGGCGAGAAGAACACGCTGCCCGGCGAGGAGGCGGCCGATATCTTGAACTATGTCGGGATCGATGCCCGTGTCGGCACCGGTATCGAGGCCGCGATCAGCGAACTGGCGAAAGACGGACCCTCGCGCATCCTGCTGTGCGGCTCGCTCTATCTCGCCGGCAGAGTCCTGACGGCCAACGAGCCCGAGGTGGTCCCGGCGCTATCGTCCTGACGCCGATGTGCCGGGACGCCATCTCCGTAGTATGATCGCGGGATGGCGGGGGAACGCCTCATCTACTTCGACATGCGCGGGCGGGCTGAGGCCATTCGCCTGACACTCCATGCCATGGAGATCGACTTCGACGACCGGCGCATCATGACCGCAGATGCGTGGGATGCGTTGAGACCACGAACCGACTTTGGTGGGCTACCGATCTTCGAGAGCGCGACCGTCAAACTCTCCCAATACCACGCCATTCTGCGCCACCTCGCGCGTGCCGCCGGCTGGCTCGGTCACGATGAGGCGCAGGACACCGCGCTGGACATCACCCAGGAAGCCCTGGCCGAAGCGCAAGAAAATCTATGGCGTTTCGCCTGGGTCGATGGCTGGCGGAACAAGACGAACAACTATGCCGTGGAAACACTGCGGCCGACGCTGGCGACCATACAGTCATGGTGCCGCCGCACCGGTCGTCAGTCTGGCTTTTGCGTTGGCGACGTGCCGACCCATGTCGACTTTATTGCGTTCAGCTACCTGGATGAAGTCGACGCGTTCTTCCCTGACGTGCTGCCATCCTTTCCTGACCTGTCGGATTTGCATAGGCGTGTCGGATCGATTCCATCGGTCAATGCCTACCTGACATCCGAGATCAGGCCTTTCGTCTTCGGCATCGGTTGCGACGGTCCGAAGGTCGACCCGCGCATCGCTGTACCGGAGGGCAGAGCGTTCATAAACCCCTGGGGCGTTTGAACCCACCGTTTGTCGACGTCAGGGCGACTGATTCGTCGTACCCCCGTGATAGAGCGAGCTCATGACTGTGAGCTGGGGATCGGTCAGTGGTCGTTCGTGGATGCCGAGCGCGATCAAGGTCACGACAAAACCCAACGTGAAAATGGCAAGCGCGGCGGACTGGGCTTTGCGGTTGTCGACATGGCAGAAGACGAGCGCGACCTGGGTCACGATGCCCAGGACAATCACCGTAATCCATTTGTAGGGATCGCTGTGGGTCGCCGCAATATGGATCCGTGTCGCCCTGGCTTGGCGCAGATCGCGGTACGACGTTAAAAGCGCGCCCATGGCGGCGTTGTTCTCCGGTTCAGCACCTTCGAGCAAAATGATGCTTCGCATCAGATCACGCAGCGCGGACTCCGCGGCTGCCGATCGAACGCCCGACGTCACGTTCTGTTCTTCGTCGATGACGACGGCCGTGTAGTCGGCCACGGCGCGGGCGATCGGGTAGCCCTGCTCGCCGAGCGCATCGGCAATCTCGCTTATGGTCTGGATGGCGCCGATTTCGTGTTCGAGGCTGTGGCTGCTGTCGTTGACCCGTTCCCAAATCTCAGCCGCCAGGAATGTGGCGAAGAGGCCGAACAGAAGCGCAACCGAGACAAAGAACGGCGCGACGACGCCAGAATAGGACGCCAGTCTCGGCGTGAGTGGCGAGTGTTGGCTCAGCCACTGTAACGCAACGGCCGTCACGATCGGGGTGACCGCGAAAACAGCCACAAGCCACGGGACGTGGATACTCGGACTCGCCTCCATCGCCCTATGCCTCCTTCCTTCCTGGTAGCCCGCCATCGCAAGCATCCGGAGCAACGTAACAGACCCTTTGTGATGGACAAACTGACCGGCGGTCGGCATGACGACCCAGACGGAGACACGACGTCATGCATTTTGAAGACCTGATCATCTTTGCCGTAAGCATGTTCTTGTGGGCGTTGTTGCCTGGTCCCGGCCTGGCGATCGTCGTATCGCGCACGGCCGGTAGCGGTGTGAGGGCGGGGTTCGCGGTTGTTACCGGCCTTGCGCTGGCCGATATCGTGTTCCTGGGCGTTGCTTTCGTCGGGTTGCTGGCGATCGCGGCAACCTTGGGGCCGCTCTTCGACATCGTGAAGTATGCCGGCGCGGCATATCTGATGTGGCGGGGCTACCGCGCGATCGTAGGTAAGGATGGCGCTTTTTCGGTCGGAGTTTATGCGCGCGGCACGCTGTGGCGCGACATGGCCATGGGCATGCTGGCGACACTGGGTAATCCCAAGGCCATTGTGTTCTTCGGGGCCTTGCTGCCGACCTTCATCGATATGACGCATGTTGGCGCGGGCAACTTACTTGCTCTGGCCGCCGTGGTCGCCGGTGTCTCCTATCTGATCTATGGCACGGTGGTCCTGATGGTCGACCGGGCGCGCCGCTTCATCGCGTCGGCAAAGGCCATGCGGCGCCTGCAGCAGGTAACGGGTACGGTGCTGATTGGCTCAGGCGTCGCGGTCGCAACGCGCTAGCGCAAACCGGCTCATCCAGGTTTACTGACACTGTGACGGGAGTCGCAAAACACGATCGTTCGCCCCCTCTGGATTGCGGGTGAGCGCGTTAACAACAATCCCCGGGAGGATGATATGACCGCTTTTCTGATCGCCGATGTTCTGGTTACCGACGATGCCTGGATTCCCGACTACGCGGCCAACGTGCACGATATCGTCCACAAACACGGCGGCAAATACCTGGCGCGCAGCGCCAACATCACGCCCGTGGAAGGAAAGCCGCTGGAGACGACGCTGATCGCTATCCTGGAGTTCCCGTCTCGCGAGGCTGTTGATGCTTTTGTCAACGATCCCGAGTACGCGCCTCACGCCAAGGCGCGCCAGGATGGAACCGAGAGCCGCTTCCGCATCATCGATGCCACGGACGTGGCCGGCACCATTCCTTATCTCATGAAGGGTTGAGGGAACTTACACCAGGCGCAGGAAGCGGTCGTATTCGAGCGCTGAGATGTGGTCGTTGAACTCGTGGAACTCCGACCAACGGATCTTGCTGTAGATATCCCAATACTCGGCGCCAAAGTAACCGGGCAGGATCTTGGCCTCGTCGAAGCGGCGCAGCGCGTCGACCCAGATCGCGGGCAGGCTTGGCGGCACCTGTTCGGCGGCATCGCCGACAATCGGCTTGCCGGGATCGACCTTGTTGGTCAGCCCGTGATGCACGCCGGCGAGCGTCGCCGCCATGACCAGATAGGGATTGGCATCGGCGCCAGCGGGGCGGTGCTCCAGGCGGCGTGATTTCGGTTCGCCGCTCGGCACGCGGATCGCGACGGAGCGGTTGTTGTAGCCCCAGGTCGGTGCCAGCGGCACCCAGCCGACCGGGCTGATGCGTCGGTAGGAGTTGGCGTTGGGCGCCCAGATCGGCATCGCTTCGGCCATGGTTTCGGCCAATCCGCCGATGGCGTGGCGCAATAGATCGGTGCCATCCTTGCCGCCATCGTCGAACACGTTCTTGCCGTCGCCGTCCAACAGGCTCAGATGAATGTGCGTGCCGTTGGTCGAGGTCTTACGAAACGGCCGCGCCATGAAGGTGGCGATCAGACCGTGACGCGCGGCGATTCCCTTGACCGCGCGTTTCATCAGGAATGCGTGGTCGCATGCGACGACCGGATCGGAAACGTGGTTCAGGTTGATCTCAAACTGGCCGGGCGCGTACTCGATGGTCGCCACATCCGCGGGCACGTTCTGCTGGCGGCAGGTATCGATAATGTCGTTCAAGACCGGCGCGAATGCGTCAAGCTCGTCCATCAGGTAGACCTGGGTCTCGCGCGGCCGCTTGCCGGTCACGGGTGAGCGCGCGAGCTTCGGCCGGCCGAGCTCGTCGGTCTCCGGGTCGATCAGATAGAACTCCAACTCGATCGCGACGACCGGGGTGTAGCCCAGCGTGGCAATCTGGTCGACCATGCGTCCGGCGATGACGCGCGGGTCGAGCCAATAGGGCTCGCCGGCATCGTTCCGCATGGTCATCAGCACCTGGGCCTGCTCCGGTCCGACCCAGGGCACCGGCGCCAAGGTGCCGGGCACGCCGAAGCACGGATAGTCGGGATCGCCGTCCGGCGGTCCGAGCCCCGTGCTGTCGACGTTCTCGCCCAGGACGTTCATGACATAGGTCGAGCCTGGCAGACCCATGCCCGTCTCGAACACTTTCTTCAGTCCGGAAACATCGAGGCGCTTGCCGCGCGGAATGGCGCAGAGGTCTGGAATGATCGCATCGACCCAGCGGGTTTCCGGATAACGCTCCAAAAAACCTGCGACCTCGTCGGAACCGCTGGTGGTCATGACGGCACCCAGTGCGCAACGAAACAGCCCCGCCGATCGTGAGTCATGACGGGGCCGTTCTTGGTTGCGGTTGTCGCTGTTTTGGCGGGGTCGACTAGATCGACTGCTCGACCCATTCGAAGATCTTGCTCTTCGGCATGGCGCCGACCTTCATGGCGCTGACCTCGCCGTCCTTGAACAGCATCATCGTCGGGATGCCACGGACACCGTACTTCGAGGGGGTCATCGGGTTTTCGTCAATATTCACTTTGACCACGCGAACGCGGTCGCCCATTTCGCTGGAGAGATCTTCCAGTGCCGGGGCGATCTGCTTGCACGGTCCACACCATTCGGCCCAGAAATCGACCAGAACCGGCCCTTCGGACTTCAGCACATCGGTCTCGAAGGAGTCGTCGGTGACGTGTTGGGTCATATTCGGCAAATCTCCTGTTCAATGCGGCGGTTCGCCTCTTCAGGGCGCTCGCTAAGCCCAGAATCTATGAACCGCAGGGGGGTGCGTCAACCGGCACGTCCCCGCGTCGCGGTCATGGCGCGTATGCATCCAGAAGGCCTTGTGGAAGCGTTTGCATAACCGGTCCGGACGTCCACAAAAGTAGGCAATTCACCACAAAATCCGGGTAAATCTGGCGCAAAACGGCCCGGTATGCGGCCATTTGGCGCAAATAGGCCTCCGGTACCATTTGGGCGTCCTGCGGTGGTTTCCGGTTGGTTTTATAGTCGACAATATCAACCATGGCGTCATGGATGATGAGGCGATCCACCTGACCTGCGATCACCAGTTCGCCGACCCGCCCGATGATCGGTACCTCGGCCCGGCTGCCGGACCCGAACAGGGCGCCGAAGGCGGGGTCATCCAGGATCGTCATCACCGAGGCGAGCGCGTCGGCTTTCTCGTCTGCCGGCCAATCACCGGCGAGATGATCCAGCAGGCGTTGGCCGGCATCCGGACGCCGCTGCGGCGCGATATCGGGCAGGCGTTCGAGCAGGCGATGGATGATCCGGCCGCGCGCGGCGGCGTCGCCACCGGTCCGACCCAGCGGTGAATCCGGTGCCCGTTCATTGCCGCCCAGGCGCGACGGGTTGACCGGACGCTCCGTGTCCCGTTCGGCCGCGGGGATCTCGAGAAGCTCGGCTTCCAACACCGCCGCGACATCGCTGTCGTCGGCTTTGCCCGGACTGGCGGCGGCGGGCGCTGCTTGAGGCGTTTGATAACGCAGTGCCTGGCCGGTCCATGCGGGGTCGCTGGAGGCTACGAAGTCGAAGGGTTCGGCAATCTCGGCCATACCCGCCTCGACCATGCCATGCCAACTGTCGGGTTTGCTTTCGCCGGTACTGGACGCCGCGGTGACATAGAGGCGGTCCTCGGCGCGCGTCAGGGCGACGTAGAGCAGGCGGCGGCGCTCCTCATCCTGGCGTGCGTTGCGTTCGGTGATCGCGTCATCGGACAGGCGATCGCGCTTGCCTGAACTGCCGGGCCAGATTGGCAGCAGGCCGCCGTCGAGCCAGACAAGATTGTCGGTTCGTGGCGGCCGGGTCGCCATGTCGTCGACCAGAAAGACGATCGGCGCCTGCAGACCCTTGGCGCCGTGCACCGTCATGATGCGCACCATGTCGTGGCGCGCTTCCATCTCGCGCTTGATCTCGGCGCTGCCGGCCTCGAGCCAGGCGAGGTAGCCTTGCAGGGACGCTGCGTGTTCGCGTTCGTAGTCGAGGCTCGCGGCAAGAAACTCGTCGAGCGGATCTTCCGCTTCGATGCCGAGGCGACGCAGCATCGCCTCGCGCCCGCTCAGCCGCCGGCCCACCATATCGCCGCGTGGCGCCGGGCAGTTTTGCGACAGCACGCGGCTATAGAATTCGAATGGCCGCTCGAAGTCGGCATGGGCCAGTTGGCTGGCGAACCAGTCGTGAGTGGCGCGAAAGGCGGGATCGTCGTTGGCGCGCCGGCGCAAGGCCCCCCAAAGACTCTCGAGCGGTTCGTCGCCACGCCCGTCACGCGTCCAGCCCTGGCGGTTGCGGGCGAGGTCATAGAGGAGGTCGTCGTCGAAATCGGCCAACGGCCCTTTCAGTACGGCGGCCAGAGCCAGGTCGTCGTCGGGCATCAGACACGCATAACCCAGCATCATCAGATCACGCACGGCGATCTGGCCGGTCAGGTCCATGCGGTCGACGCCGGCGACGGCGACATTCATTTGCTTCAGCTCGCGCACGAGCGCATGGACAAAGCGGGTGCGGCGGGGCACCAGCACCATAATGTCGCCGGCACTAATGGGTCTGCCTTTGGCGATCAGCATCTCGTCGCGCTCGATCCAGCTATAGATCGTCGCGGCAATCTCGCGCGCCAGCCGTGTGCTACGGTCTTCCGGTTCGTGATAGCCGAGCGGCGCCTGCCAGGGATCAGGCGCCTGGTCGTCGAGATCACCGACGACCGGCCACAGCTCGACCAGACCGCCGTGGCCTGCGCGCTGCACCTGGTGTTCCAGCACGGCGTCATCGTCGACGACGCCAGCGCGCGCACCCGCGTGTTCGAAGACCTTGTCGACCACGTTGAGTACGGCTGAGACCGACCTGAACGAACGGTGCAGGCCCGTCTCGCGCCAGCGGCCTTGTTCGCCGGTGGCCAGCGACTTCAATCGATCGTGCACATTGCGCAAAGCATCAAGGTCGGCGCCCTGGAAACTGAAGATCGACTGCTTCTCATCGCCGACGACGAACAGCGTGCGGATGTCGTCATCCCAGGTCTCGCCCTCGAAGAACTCGCGCACAAGTTCGATGACGATCTGCCATTGCGCGGGGCTTGTGTCCTGGGCCTCGTCGACCATGACGTGATCGATGCCGCCATCGAGTTTGTAGAGCACCCACGGCGTGATGTCCGGCTGGGCCAGCAGCGCGTTCGTCTGGTTGATCAGGTCGTCATAGTCGAGCAGGGCGCGGCGTGTCTTGTTGTCGCGGAAGCGCTGCAGCACCGCGTGACCCAACCGCAGGACTGCCGCCGTGCGTTGGAAGACGTGCACGGCCTTGAGCTGATCGGTAATGCCGACCAGTCGTGCCTGCTCGTTCGCGAACGCCCTGGCAGCAGCGGGCGATGCCGCAACAACATCCTTGGTCGGTAGGTTGGCGCGTGGCGACCCTTCCTTGGTCAGAAAGGCAAGACAGTAATCGGCGAAGCCGGCAACGCGGGCGTCATCATCGCCCGCCAGCCAGGTTTCGATCGACGCTGCCGCTTTCTTGTCCGTCGTCTTGCCGGTGCCCATGGCGGCGACCGCCTGCCGCAGTCCGGGCTCGTCCAGGGCGCCGGACCTCGCCGCCTGCCGCAGGACCTGTACGGTGTCGGCGTCGCGCGCGACGCCCAGCGCATCGGCAATGGTGTTCAGGTTGCCATCAAGGCCGCCGTTGTGCGCCAAACTGGCATCGAAGCGTCCGGCACCGCCGCAGATCTCTTGGATGATCGAATCGAAGGTGCCTTCGGCCGCGTTGGCGGCGACGACGCCGAGTGCTTCCGTCAACGCATCGCCGCCGCCTCGGGCGATCGACGACAACACGCGATCGCGGGCGTCGCGCAGCAGCTCAGCCGCCGTGCGTTCGTCGGCCAGGTCGAAGTGCGGCGCGACGCGCGCCTCCAGCGGAAAGCGGCCCAGGAGCGACTGGCAGAAGGCATGAATGGTGGCGATCTGCAGACCGCCCGGCGTGTCGAGTGTGGCGGCAAACAGGGTGCGCGCACGGATCAGGGTCTCCTCATCCGGCGGCCGGCCGGTCAGCCCTTCAAGCGCGGTGGCGAGGTCAGGTTCGTTGAGGGTCGCCCAGGCGCCGAGTGAGCGTTGGATGCGCACGGCCATTTCGGCCGCCGCCGCGCGGGTGAACGTCAGGCAGAGAATCCGGTCGGCCGCGACGCCCTTGAGGAGCAATCGCAACACACGATCGGTCAGCACCTTGGTCTTGCCGGTGCCCGCCGAGGCCGCTACCCAGACGGACGTCTCGGGGTCCGATAGCTGCTTTTGCACGTCGTCGGCCGGCATCAGGGAAACACTCTCGCGCGACGGCGGCGCGACCTCCAAATCGGGCAGCGCCGATTCCGCGCCCAACCGGTGTTCGTCCGTGCGCGCCACCAAGAGGTAGTCGTCATAGGCTCTGGCGTCGGCGCCGTCGGGATGATCGAGATAGGCGGTCTCGATCTGGTCGAATGCCGCCACGAGGTCGCTCAGGTTGTCCAGCGACTCCGCCGCCAGATCGTCGGCGTCGGAGCCGGCCAGACGTTTGATCTGCCCCGGCGGATCGCCGCCCTGGAGCTGCCAGTGTTCCAGCGCTGCGATGGTGCGTTCCGGCAGCGCATCGAACGCGCCCTCGCGGATCATCGCCGCCTCCAGGGGCAGCTGCGGCGCGCCGCCCGCCTTAAGCAGGGTCGTGCTTGGCGCGGTGCCGGTTTTGTAGTCGATGACCCCGACCGTGCCGTCATCGCGCCGCTCCAACCGATCGGCCTTGGCGGAGAGCGTGAACGGGCCAGCCGGCGCGTCGATACTCAGCTCCGCTTTGGACTCCGTCACGATGGCGGTGAGGTCGTGGCGACGTTTGTGTTCCTGTTCGATGAACCAGGCGGCCGCCCGTTCGAAACGCGGCCACCAGAAGCCGGCGACCGCCGGTTGGCGCAGCGTCGGGCCGAGCACGTCGCGGCCAATTGCCAGCAACTGATCGAGCGCGTCGTCGGGCAGAGCGTCGGGCCAGGCCTTGACGAAGCGGTCGAGCGCTTCGTGAACGAAGGTGCCACGCTCGGCTGCCGCCGGGTCTTCGTCCAACGGTTCGAGGGCTTGGAGGCCCAGGACGAACCGGGCGTAGATCGCATAGGGGTCGCGCAGCCAGGTATCGACCTGGGTGACCGACAGCCTGCGTGGCCGGTCGGCGACCGGGGGTGCCGGCTGCGGTGGCTTGGCGGGTTCGATCAGGGCGGGACGGTCGATCAGCGCGGCACGGGCGCGCCATTGACCGGCGTCTTGATCCAGCAGGTGGCGTTTGCCCCAGGCGTCCAGCAGGGTCTCCAGGCGCATCAGCCAGCGCGCGGGAACCGCGGGCGAGCCAGCGATCTTGTCGGAGCGCAGCATCACGACCTCGGCCCCCGCGGCGGCCTGGGCAAAGTCGTGCGCTGCCTGGCCGATCCGCCGTTCCTGGGGCGGCAAGCCGAAGGCCGCGCGCATCGGTCGGCTCATCCAGGGATCGGCCGGAACCTCCGGCGGCCAACTGCCTTCGCTCAACCCACCGATCAGGACGAGGTCGGCATGCTGCATGCGCGCTTCGAGCGGCCCCCAGATGAAGAGCCGGGGGTGACGCCCAAATCGCGGCCGCACCATGTGGCCGTGCATCAAGGTGGTGAAGAGGCCGGCATAGGTGTTGCCTTCGGCGCCCGATAGGATGCCCGCCTGATCCAGCAATTCCTGAACGAAGCGGTGAGCTTCCTCACCGGCATCGCCCGCCCACAACACGTCGGACCCGGTCTCGTTATCGCGCGTCGCCAGGCGCTCGGCGCAAGCGATGTGGGCTTCAACCATCTCTCGGAGCGAACCCCGGCGATTGGCGAGCGCGGCTTCGAGGGGCGAGAAGGCTTCTGCCATGTCGTCGATCAGGGCAAGGAGGTCGGCATCGACCGGCCGGCGTGTCAGCGCGTCGCGCAGGCCGGACAAGCCGGAACCCGGCCGTGGCCCGCGCAGCGCCAACCGCTCGATCTGGCGGATCTGGTTGCGCAGGTGTGCGGGCTCGCGGCCCAGCGCGGCGAACGGATGTTTCAGGAGCGCCAGCAACGGTATCGGCGCGGCGCGTTCGACCGCCACCTCGGCGATCAGACGCAAAAAAGTGCCGGGCACGCTCTCGGCAAGCGGCATGCCGGCCGAATCGTCGACCTCGACGCCCCAGCGCTTCAGCTCCGCCGCCGTGCGGCGCGCAAGGCCCCGGTCGCGGGTGACGAGCGCGGCGGTTTTGCCCGGTGTCAGCAGCGCATGGCGCATGATGAGCGCGGTGATCTGCGCCTCCTCGCGCTGATGGGCGCAGACGATGAGGCTCAGGCCGTCAAAGACACTGTCGTTGGCCGGGTCCAGGCGTTGCCACGCGGTCGTCGCGGTCGCCGGCAGCATGGCGTCCGACAGCAATGCCTGGCGGCCCGCATCGCTGCGCGGTAACTCAGCCTTTTCCGGGTAGGGCCAATCGGCGACATCCGCCGGTGTTTTGTCAAAGTGATCAAGCAGTGCCTTGATCGCCGCCTGCGGATGCGTGTCGTCGATGGCGTCCCAGGTCTCCGCCGCGAGATGCCGGTCGAGGCCGGGCAGGACCACTGCGCCTTCAGGCAAGTCAAGGATCGTCGCCATCAGACGCGCGCTCGCCGGTATGGTGCCGGTCGAGCCGGCCGCGATCACCGGTGTCGTTGGCGGGTTCTGGGACCAGCGCGCGGCCAGCGCGTCGATCAGGGCGCTGCGGCGCTGCGCTGGGTCAACAAGGCCGCGCTCCTCCAAGATCCGTGGCCACTGTTCGGTGATGATGCGCAGGAAGGTGAGGGTGGTCTGCCAGTGGCGCGCCAGGTCACCTTCGACAAGCCCGTCGAGCGCGTCAAAGTCGAGCTCCGCCGTTTCGACCTCGTCGAGCAGGTGGGCGAGATCGCGGGCCAGGCGCGCGGCTTGCTCGTCATTGCCGGCGCCGACCTGTGTGCCGGCACCGCGCACCAGGGACGTCAGCAGCAACTGGCGCTGCAGCGTGGGGATGGCAGGAGGCAGATCGATGGCCTCTTCGCCTATCTCCAGGAGATCAGCAATCAGGTCGTCTTCATCGACATCGCCCAGTGGCTGCATGCTGGGCAGGATGAGCGCCGCGCCGTCGCTCTGGCGCACGAACGCTTCCTGCAACGCGCGGCTGGCGCGCCGGGTCGGCACCAGGATGAGTGTCTCGCCGAGACGTTCGGGCTGATCGCAATGCCGCTCCAGAAGACCGGCGGCGAGCGCGTCGACAAACGACGTGCCCGGCGCGATGGTGAAGAGATTAGCCGCCATGGCGGGCAAGCCACTTGGGTGCGGCGGCCAGGTTCTCCGGCGTGTCGACGGTGAACCAGCCGCCATCGTGCACGATGGCGAAAAGCCGACCGGCCGCGATCGCCTTGTCCCACAGAAGATTGAACGAGAACGGCTCGTCGGGACTGTTTTCGAACAGGCGCGGGTGAACCAGTTGGGTGCTGGCGTAGACGTAGTCGGCGGCCGGCGCGTCGCCCCGGCGTATCGGCCGGCCATCGTGATCAAGGTCAAAGTCGCCGGGCGACCGGAACCCACCTGCTATGTCGCGCGGTTGCAGCAGCAGCAAGGCGTCCATCGTCGCGTCATCCCATGCCGCGGCCAAGCGGTCGACTGGGTCGCCTGATGCGCCCGTCGTTATCAGAATGTCGGCGCTGGAAATGAAGAATGGCGATGATCCGAGGTCGACCAACGCGTACTTGACGCCCATGCCGGTGTCCAGGAGGTCGGCCTCACGCGACAGTATAGTCGGCGGCTGCGCCCGCGCGTGAAGGTGTTCCGCCACCTGGTCGGCCAGATGATGGGCGTTGACGACGACCAGTTCCATGGCGGCGAAACGATCGAGGGCGCGGTCGAGCAGGGTGCGTCCGGCCACCTCGACCAGCGGCTTGGGCGTCGTGTCGGTCAGCGGTTTCAGGCGCACGCCGCGCCCCGCCGCCAGGACCATGGCGCGCCTGACCATCGTCATGCGGCCCGCGTCCGTCTGTCCGTCGGTACCCAGCGGTCGAACCAGGCGGCGAGCGGCGCGTTGGCCGGATGCTCGAGATCACGCGAAAGGTGACCCCACACGCGGTCCATCAGATCCTGATAGCCGGGCTTGCCGTCGCGGGTCAAAAGGCGGCAGAAGACACCGATGATGCGGCAGTTGCGCTGCGCGCCGCACACCGCATAAGTGGTCTCGAACGTCGTCGGCGCGAGATCGGGAAAGGCCGCGAGATAGCGCGCTTTGGCGGCCGCGACGGTCTCCTGCGAAACATCGCGCCGGGCGTCTTCCAGAAGCGAGACGATGTCATAGGCGGACGGTCCGATCATGCCATCCTGAAAGTCCAGCAGACCGACCTTTTGGATGTCGCCGCGCTCCGGCAGCCAGATCAGGTTGTCGGCGTGATAGTCGCGCAGGATGACCGTGTCCGGCCCGTCATGGGCGAGCGGCAGCACGGCACGCCACGCCTCGATGTAATCGGCGCGCGCCGGGTCGGGCACCTCCAGGCCCGCCAGCGGCATGAACCAATCGAGCAGCAGGATGGCGCGGTCCAGCATGACCGCATCATCATAGGCCGGCAGGTCTACCTTGGCGCCGGCCCGGTGCAGGGTGACCAGAACGTCAATGGCGGCCTCGTAGAGCTGCCTCTCGTCGGCGCTGCTGTCGCGCAGCACACGGCTGAAGAGATCGTCACCCAGATCCTCGATCAGCAGCAGGCCAGCCTCGGCGTCGGCCGCGACGATTTCCGGCGCGCCCAGGCCCAGTTGGCGAAGGTGCCGGGCAATCTGGTCGAACGGCCGGACATCCTCGTGCGGTGGCGGCGCGTCCATCAGGACCATCATCTCACCGTCCCGGCTAAGCCGATCGTAGCGGCGGAAGGACGCATCGCCGGCCAGCACGCGCCGTTCGGCGTCGGCCCAACCGTGCCGTTCCAGGAACGCCCTGATCAGCGTCTCGCGCTCGCTCATGACGGCAGCGTGTTCAGCCGCTCGGCCCAATTGCCGTGACCTTCCAGGCGCACGAACCGTCCGCCCGCGGCGACCATGCGAAAACGCAGGTCGAGCCGATCGTCCGGCAGCAGATCGCCCAGCCGTTCGGGCCACTCGACCAGGAGAACATCGTCGTTCAGCGCATCATCGAAACCGAGCTCCAGCACATCGCGCGTCTGCTCGACCCGATAGAGGTCGAAATGCCAGATGACGAAGTCGGGCGCGTCATAGGTCTGGACCAGACTGAAGGTCGGGCTGGGCACCTCGGTCTCGCCGGTCAGCGCGGTGATGAAGCCGCGCGCGAAGCTGGTCTTGCCGCTGCCGAGATCACCCCAAAGCGCGATCAGATCGCCTGGCTTGGCGAGGCCGGCTATCTGTTCAGCCAGGGTCCGGGTCATGGATTCGGCGGCCAGCATCTTGTCGCGGCTGGCCGCCGGGATTGGCGAGGCACTCATGGCAGGTTTTTAGCCCCACCGCTCCCTCTAGGAAAGGGCGCGGTGGAAAGCGTGGTTGAAAGGGTTTGCCAAGCCGCCGGGCGCTTCGTTATGTCAGGGCCGAACAAGCAGGGTTTCCGTCATGAGCGACACGTTCAAGACCGACATCGTGGTGGTCGGCGCCGGTCCGGTCGGGCTGTTCCAGATCTTCGAGGCAGGCATGCTGGACATGCGCTGCCATGTCGTCGATACGCTGGAGGCGGTCGGCGGCCAGTGCACGGCGCTTTATCCGGAAAAGCCGATCTATGACATTCCCGGCTACCCGTCGATCATGGCCGAAGATCTGGTCGACAAGCTGGCCGAACAGGCCGCCCCGTTCGATCCGGTTTACCACCTTGACCAACAGGTCGTGTCCCTTGCGCGCGACGGCGAGGACTGGCGGGTCGAGACGTCGAAGGGTGTCGTCATCACCTGCCGCGCGGTGGTCATCGCCGCGGGCTGCGGCTCATTCGGCCCCAACCGGCCGCCGCTCGCGGGCGTCGAGGCCTACGAAGGTTCCGGTTCCGTCGCCTACTACGTCACCCGGCGCGAGGTTTATCGCGGCAAGAAGATCGTCATCGCCGGTGGCGGCGATTCAGCCGTGGACTGGGTGCTGTCGCTGGCAGAGGTCGCCGACAAGCTGATGGTCGTCCACCGCCGGCCCAAATTCCGTGCCGCGCCCGACAGCGTCAACCGCATGAACAAGCTGGCCGAAGATGGCGCGATCGAGATGGTCGTGCCCTATCAGCTTCACGGCCTCGACGGGTCGGACGGCAAGCTCGATGCTGTCATCGTCGCCGATCTCGACGGCAACGAACGCCGGCTTGATGCCGACGTGCTGCTGCCGTTCTATGGGCTCAGGATGGAACTCGGCCCGATCGCCGATTGGGGCCTCAACCTCGACCGCAACCTCATTACCACCGACCCCGCGACGTCCGCCACCAGCGAGCCCGGCATCTATGCCATCGGCGACATCGTCACCTATCCGGGCAAGCTGAAGCTGATCCTCTCAGGCTTCTCCGAAGCCGCCATGGCGGCGCACGCTATCCGCCCGCTGGTCTATCCCGACGAGGAACTCCACTTCGAGTACTCGACGACCAAGGGGTTGCCGGGGGCGGACTGACGCCGCGCCCCCGCACCCGATTCTGATCAGTACCGGTATTCCTCAGGCTTGTACGGGCCAGCCTGGTCGATGGCGAGATAGTCGGCCTGATCGTTGGTCAGCTCGGTCAGCTTGGCGCCGACCTTTTCCAGATGCAGGCGGGCGACCTTTTCGTCCAGGTGCTTGGGCAGCACGTAGACTTGGCGCTCGTACTTGTCTGGATGGTTCCACAGCTCGATCTGGGCCAGCACCTGGTTGGTGAAGCTGGCGCTCATGACGAAGCTGGGGTGGCCGGTGGCGCAGCCCAGGTTGACCAGGCGGCCTTCGGCAAGCAGGACAATACGCTTGCCGTCGGAAAACTCGATCTCATCGACCTGCGGCTTGACGTTGTGCCATTTCTGATTGCGCAGGCCATCGACCTGAATCTCGTTATCGAAGTGGCCGATGTTGCAGACGATGGCGCGGTCCTTCATGGCGCGCATGTGGTCGACGGTGATGACGTCGCGGTTGCCAGTCGCGGTGACGAAGATGTCGGCGACCGGGGCGGCATCGTCCATGGTGACGACCTCATAGCCGTCCATGGCGGCCTGGAGGGCGCAGATCGGATCGATCTCGGTCACCTTGACGCGGGCGCCGGCGCCGCGCAGCGACTGGGCCGAACCCTTGCCAACGCCGCCGTAACCGGCGACCACGGCGACCTTGCCGGCCATCATCACATCGGTCGCGCGGCGGATGCCGTCGACCAGGCTCTCGCGGCAGCCGTAGACGTTGTCGAACTTCGACTTGGTGACGGAGTCGTTGACATTGAAGGCCGGCACCAGGAGTTCGCCGTGCTGCGCCATCTGATAGAGGCGCGCGACGCCGGTCGTGGTCTCCTCGCTGACGCCCTTGACGTCTTTCATCAGGTCGGCGTGCTTTTCGTGCATGACCTGGGTGAGGTCGCCACCGTCATCCAGCAGCATGTTGGGCCGCCAGCCGTCGGGGCCCTCGATCGTCTGGTCGATGCACCACCAGTATTCCTCCTCCGACTCGCCCTTCCAGGCGAAGACCGGGATGCCGGCGGCGGCAATGGCGGCGGCGGCCTGGTCCTGGGTCGAGAAAATGTTGCACGAGCTCCAGCGGATGTCGGCGCCCAACTCGGCCAGGGTCTCGATCAAGACGGCGGTCTGGATCGTCATGTGCAGGCAGCCGGTGATACGCGCGCCCTTCAGCGGCTTTTTCGAACCGTATTCCTCGCGGATCGCCATCAGGCCGGGCATCTCGACCTGGGCCAGTTCGATCTCCTTGCGGCCCCAATCGGCCAGGCCGATATCGGCAACCTTGTAGTCGCTAAAATCGCTCATTCTTCGATCCATTCTCTCTAGAAAACCGGTGGCGGATGCCAGCGGATGGGCGCCGGGCACGGCTTAACAAATGGGGACCCCGGCCGTCCAGGCAAGATGCGTCAGAGCACGATCGTTCTGGGTTAAACAATCGAAACGTGGTCCGTGCTCTGCCCTTCTTGATGAGAGACCGATTCACGCATTCCATCGTACCGATGGGGTGCGATCGGGCTCATGGCAGCGCGTTAAAGTCGTCCAAAAGCACGGCGACCATGCCGGGATCGGACTGGTCCATGATGGTCTGGGTGCGTTTCGTCGCCTCGTTGAGGTCGAGCGCGCGGATACGCTGCTTGACCCGCGGCAAGGCCGTTGCGGTCATCGAGAGGTCGCGGATGCCAAGCCCCAGCAAGAGTGCCGTCATCCGCTCGTCGCCCGCCATTTCACCGCACACGTTGATCGGGATGCGCGCCCTCAAGGCCGCCGCCGTGGTGAACTGGATAAGCCGTAAAACGGCCGGATGCAGCGGGCTGTAGAGATGGGCCACCTGATCGTCGCCGCGGTCGATGGCGAGCGTGTACATGGTGAGGTCGTTGGTGCCGATGGAGAAGAACTCGCAGTCGCGCGCCAGGCTGTCGGCGGCGAGCGCCGCGCCGGGTATCTCGATCATGGCGCCGACCGGCGGCAGCGGATCGGCGATCGCGACCTTGCGCCGCTTCAGACGTCTGACGACCTTGCGCATGGCGTCGCGCACTTCGCGAACTTCCTGGGGACTGCTGATCATTGGCAGCAGAATGCGCACGGGCCCGTGGGCGCCGGCGCGCAAAATAGCGGCGAGCTGCGTCTCCAGGAGCTTCTGGAACTTCAGCGATAGGCGGATGGCGCGCAGGCCCATCGCTGGGTTGGGGCTGGCACCCATATGTTCGTCGAGCGAATAGGGCAGCTTATCGTTGCCGACATCCAAGGTGCGGATGGTGATGGGCCGGCCTTCCATCCCCTCGACGATGCTGCGCAGCTGAACGTACTGCTCGTCCTCGTCGGGCAGGTCGTCGCGGTTCATGAAGACGTACTCTGTCCTGAAGAGGCCAATGCCTTCGGCGCCTGACGAGAGCGCCGCATCGATCTCGTTGGGAAGGTCGATGTTGGCCTGCAGCTTGACCAGTTCCTGATCGCGGGTCACGGCGGGCACGTTGCGCAGGCGGTCGAGCTTACGGGCCTGGCGCATCAACTCGGCGCGGCGCTCCTGATAGCGCGACATCGTCTGGGCATCCGGGTTCAGGATGATCTGACCCGCGCCACCGTCGACGATCACCGTATCGCCGGGCCGCGCCTGCTGCAGCAGTTCGGCCATGCCGACGACCGCCGGCAAACCCAGCGAGCGCGCCATGATGCCGGTGTGGTCCTGGGCGCCGCCTGTGGCGGTGACGAAGCCGGCGACCTTGTGCGGATCAAGCAGCGCGGTATCGGCCGGCGTCAGCTCGTCGGCAACGATCACCGACCCCTCCGGCAGATCCGTGAACGCCTGATAAGGCGTCTTCATCAGACAGCGCAACAGCCGCTGGCCGACATCGCGAACATCGCGGCCACGCGCGGCGAGGTAGCTGTCCTCCATCTGAGAGAAGACCAGCGCGATTTCGGAAACCTCTTGAGAGACGGCGGCCTCCGCATTCAGGCGGTCATCGCGAATGCGCTTGTCGACACCGCGCACAAGGCGTGAGCCCTCAAGCATGTGGTTGTGGGCGTCGAGCAGGTAACCGAGTTCCTCGGCGGCGCTTTCGGGCAGGGACGAGGCCTTGCGGCGCAACTTGTCGATCTGCTTGCCGGCTTCGGCAATCGCGGTGTGGAAGCGTTTGATTTCGTCGTCGATCGCCGACTTCGCGACCTCGTGGGTCGGCACGTCAAGCGTGCCGCGCTCGGCGACATGCGCCGGTCCGATGGCAATGCCACGCGCGACACCCAATCCGCGCAGGATGACGTTCGAGCGCGATGTCTTGCGTTGCCTACTCATCGAACCGGTTATCGACCAGGAACTGCAGGGCGGCGAGAACCGCCGGTGCGTCCGGCCCTTCGGCGGTGACGTCGATGGTGGTGCCTGGTGCTGCCGCCAACATCATCAATCCCATAATTGAGCGCCCGGAGACCGACATGCCGTCCTTGCTGACTTCGACGTCGGCCTCGAACTCCTGCACCGTCGCAACGAACTTCGCGGCGGCGCGGGCGTGCAGGCCGCGCTCGTTGATGATCAACAGTTGAAGGCCCATTTCCCCGGCCCTTGTCTTCCGGCCGGACATGGCCGCTTAACCTCGTGCGTTCAGCAAGCTGCTCGCAACATTAATGTACTTGCGCCCCGACTCCTGCGCCTGGGCGACGGCGCTGGATAGGGTCTCGGTCTCGCGCGCGCCCGCCAGCTTGATCAGCATCGGCAGGTTGATGCCGGCAATCACCTCGACATTGCCGGTATCCATGACAGAGATCGCCAGGTTCGACGGCGTGCCACCGAACATATCGGTCAGCAGGATGACGCCGTCGCCGTCATCGACCTTGCCGATCGCCGCCAGGATGTCCTTACGCCGCTGTTCCATATCGTCATCCGGGCCGATGCAGACGGTTCTGACATTGCGCTGCTCGCCGACCACGTGTTCCGTGGCGGCGACGAACTCCTCGGCCAACCGCCCGTGAGTCACCAGTACCAAGCCAATCATGATGCGTCGCTGTTTTTGTTGGCGTCCCTGTTGCGCGCCAGTGCCGAAGCGAGGTCGCGGTGCTCCAGGTGGACGCGGTGGCCTTCGCTTAACAGAGCGGCAAGGCGCTCGGCAACAAAAACCGAGCGGTGCTGGCCGCCGGTGCAGCCGATCGCGATGGTCAGGTAGTACTTGCCTTCGCGCTCGTAGGCCGGCAGCAAATCGGCCAAAAGACCGCCTAAACGGTCAAAAAATGGCTGAAATGAGGGGTCCTGCTCGATGAACGCGCCAACCGGCTCGTCGCGGCCGGTGAGCGGGTTGAGATCCTCGACATAATGGGGATTGGCCAGGAAACGAACATCGAACACCAGATCGGCGTTACGCGGCAGGCCCTGGCGGTAGGAAAACGACGTGACGAACAGCCCCAGGCGAGCGCTGTCCTGTAAAGCGAGCTGGCCGACGATGATCCGCTTCAGGTCCGCGCCGCTCAGGTCGCTGGTATCAATCACCAGATCGGCGGCATGGCGCACAACCGCCATCAGGCCCCGCTCCAGTTCAATGCTGGCCGTAACCGAGCGTTCGCCGGCCAAGGGATGGGTGCGGCGGGTCTCCGTGTAGCGGCGCTGCAGGACGTCGGTGTCGCTGTCCAGGAAGATCAGCTTCAACGCCACGCCCGGCCGTTTGCGCAGGCGCTCGACGATGGCGACGAATGCCGAGGCATCGAAGTTTCGGGAACGAACGTCGACCGCCATGGCGAGCCCGTGGGGCGGCTGGGTCTCGGCCGTGATCAGGGTATCCAACAAGGACATCGGCAGGTTGTCGACGGCCTCATAACCTTCGTCTTCCAGTGCGCGCAGCGCCGTGCTGCGCCCGGCGCCGGAGAGACCGCTTACCAGCACCAGCGGCAGATCGCCCTCGTTACGCGCGTCAGGCATGGGCGATGCGGGATTTGCTGCGCGCTGCGGCAATACCCTCGGCGGCCGCCACGACTTTCGCTGTCGCGGAGGCCTCGAACGCGCACAGGCTCAAGTGCGGCAGCTTGACCCCTTCCAATGAGGTCGTCAGCGCATCGGGCATGCGTGGCACCTCGTCGTGAGAGACGAGGTCGATGACGAGACCGATCGTTACTTCTGTCCTATGGGGACGGCGCAGAATACCGACACCCCGGACTTCTATCAGACCGGCCAGCTTGGAAGGACAGGTTGCGTGGAGTTGGCCGTCAGCGGGCCGCAGATCGGTCTGATCGTCGGCGACCAGAATGGCCTGGCCGGCCTCGATCAAACGGAACGCCAGATCCGACTTGCCACTGCCCGACGGGCCTCGGAGCAAAACACCGGCACCCGCCACAAGGATCGAGGTGCCATGGATCAAGGTCATCTGGGATCAGGCGGCCTGGCTGGCCTCGGTGTCGGAGAGCAGGGCGAAGATCGCCTCGGCGCTATCGGCGCCGCGCAGCTTCTCGCAGACCACCTGGTTGCGCAGCAGGCGCGAGACGCGGGCCAGTGCCTTCAGATGATCGGCGCCTGCTGATTCGGGCGCCAGCAGGAGGAACATGAGGTCGACCGGCTGTTCGTCGATCGCCTCGAAGTCGACCGGCGTATCGAGCCGCGCGAAGAGCGCGTGCAGCCGATCCAAATTGGGCATTTTCGCGTGCGGGATGGCGATGCCCAGGCCGACGCCGGTTGTGCCGAGCCGTTCGCGCTCCAAAAGGGCATCAAAGATCGCGCGCTCATCAATGCCGACGGTGCCGGCGGCGTGATGGGCCAGTTCCTGAAGCGCTTGCTTTTTGCTGCCGGCCTTCAGATGGGCGATGACAGCGTCTTGCTTCAGAATGTCGGTTATCTCCATGGTCTTCCCTTGGGCGAGCCCACCGGCCATGTCTGTACGGCGGGCATCACCTCAATGATGGTCCCGCAGTTTGCGCTTGAAGCGCCGTAGTTGCTTTTCCACGTGTTCGGCCGCGGCGTTGAAGCTCGCGTAAATGTCCGCGTCGTCGGCCTGGCCTTCGGCGGAGATATCCTTGCCGACATGTGCAGAGACATGCGCGCGATAGAGATTGCCCTCGCGCGAGAACCGAATATGCGCCTCGATCGCATCCTCGAAATACTTGCTGACGCCATGTTCCAAACGTTCGGCCACGTGCTGTCTCAGGGCATCGCCAATATCAATCTGATGCCCGGTTACGGCGATCTTCATGTTGGTTCCTGTGTCGTAAACGCAGCGTCATCGGGTCGATGCGGATGCATCGGGCGACCGGTCGTCCCCGGTCTCCTCGGACCACCGGCGCGCCCGCCCGGTCTTCCGGCCCCAATTTGGGGAGCGCACATATAACGCTGGATGTGGCCCGACTCAAGCGTGGTTGCAACCTGGGTCGAAATTTGAGCCTAACTCTTTGATTTTGCTTGTATTTTCTTGTCGCGGCGGCGTTGAACCGAGGACGGAATCCGCATGGATTCGCGATATTTGGCGACCGTTCGCCGGGCGATATCGATGCCGTCGGCCTTCAGTATTTCGACCAGGCCGTCATCGGAAAGCACCTTATCTGGTGGTTCAGCGTCGATCAGCGCCTTGATTCGGTGCCGGACCGCCTCCGCGGAATGGGCGGGCCCGTCACCGGTGCTGCCGATGGAGGCGGTGAAAAAGTACTTCAACTCAAAGATGCCACGCGGTGTGGCCATGTATTTGTTGCTGGTGACGCGGCTGACGGTGCTTTCGTGCAGCTCCAGCACCTCGGCGATATCGCGCAGGACGAGCGGGCGGAGGTGCTCGACACCCTTGATCAGGAAGAGATCCTGCTGGCGCACGATTTCGCGCGCGACCCGCAGAATGGTGCGGGCACGCTGGTCGAGCGCCTTGACCAGCCAGTTGGCGGAGTTCCACTTCTCGGCCAGGAACTCCTTGTCGGCCTTGTTGCGCGCGCCGCCGCTGATCTCCGCATAATAGCGCTGGTTGGTCAGCACCTTCGGCAAGGTGTCGCTGTTCAGCTCGACCTGCCAACCGCCGCCCTGTTTGGGTCTGACGTTGACATCGGGAATGACCGTCTGGGAGGGCTCGGCATCGAACGCCAGACCAGGTTTGGGATCGAGCGCTTTCAATTCACCCAGCATGTCGGCGATGTCGTCCTCGGAGCAGCCGCAGCACTTCTTAAGCTCGGCCATATCCCGTTTCGCGACGAGCTCCAGGTTGTCGAGCAGCGCCTGCATGGCCGGATCGAGCCGGTTGAGATCGGCCAACTGAAGCGCCAGACATTCCTTGAGATCGCGGGCGAAGATGCCAGGTGGATCGAAGTGCTGGACCTTGTCGACGACGCGATCCAGGAAGGCGCGCGTGCAGCCCAAATGCCGCGCTGCCTCATCCAGATCGCCGACCAGATAGCCGGCTTCGTCGAGCAGGTCGAGCAGATAGGTCGCCGCAATCCGTTCCGCCGGTTCGGTGATCTCCAGATAGATCTGTCGCGCCAGATGGTCATAAAGCGACGCGGTGGTGGCAATGGTCTGTTCGACGCCGGCCAGATCCTCGCCATCAAAGCGTCCGCCCGACATCGACCCCTGCCACAAGGGGCTGGAGTCATAGGAACCTTCGGCGATGTCGTCACCGCCTTCGGCGGGTTCGCTGGCCGGCTGTTCGGTGCCGCTGAGCTCGGTGGCCGCCGCGCCGTTATCCGCCGGCGCGTCCGCCACCTGGTCGGCCGGTGCCTCGCCGGTATCGGCGTCGGGCTGACCGCGCTCCAGAAGCGGATTGCGTTCCAGTTCCTGCTCGACGAAGGCCGCCAACTCGATGTTCGACAGTTGCAGCAGCTTGATGGCCTGCTGCAACTGCGGCGTCATGACAAGCGTCTGTGACTGCCGAAGATCAAGTTTGGCGGACATTGCCATGATGAATGCCTAAAGCTGGAAGCGGTCGCCCAGATAGACTCGACGGACGCCCTCGTGGGCGACAATCTCGGAGGGAGCGCCCTCCATCATCAGTGTACCCTCATGGAGGATGTAAGCGCGATCAATGATATCCAATGTCTCGCGGACGTTGTGATCGGTGATCAAGACACCGATCCCGCGATCCTTGAGATGTGAGACGAGTTCGCGAATCTCGCCCACCGCGATGGGATCGATGCCGGCTAGCGGCTCGTCCAGCAGCATGAAGCTGGGGCGCGAGGCAAGCGCGCGGGCAATTTCGACACGCCGCCGCTCACCGCCCGAAAGCGCCAGGGCGGGCGCGCGGCGCAAATGTGAGATCGAGAACTCCGCCAACAGTTCGTCCAGCATGTGCTCGCGAACCTCGCGGTTCTTTTCGACCACCTCAAGGACAGCGCGGATGTTGGCTTCCACGGTCATGCCGCGAAAGATCGACGCTTCCTGGGGCAGGTAACCGATGCCCATCCGGGCGCGCCGGTACATCGGCAGGTCGGTGATGTCGTCGCCATCCAGCGAAATGGTGCCGGAGTCAGCGGTGATCAGGCCGGTGATCAGATAAAAGCAGGTCGTCTTGCCGGCGCCGTTGGGGCCCAGCAGACCGACGGCTTCGCCACGTTCGACACCGACGCTGACGTCGCGCAGAACCGGGCGTTTGTGATAGCTCTTGCCCAGGTTCTCGGCCACCAGCCCGATATTGTCGGTGACAAGCTGCGGCCCGGCATTGGCGGCCTGGGTCAAGCTGGTCAACGAGGAGTCGGTCATTCTGTCCCCTCCTCGTCGGTCTTGTCCGGAACGAACAGGCCCTCGACGCGGCCATCGCTGCCGGCGCCACCGCGCACTTCGCTCTTGCCCGTTTCCAGGTGCATGATGGCTTCGTTGCCACGAATCACATTATCGCCGCTGGTCAGCACGACATCGCCCGACAGTGTTATGGTACCGACATCGACATCATAAACGCCTTCGTCGCCTTTTGCAGTCTCGTTTGGCGCGGCGAAGATGACATTGCCGATGACTTCGATGCGATAGATAGCGTTGTCCTCCTGGGCATCCTTGTCGCGGTAGTAGACGATCAGCTTGTCGGCTTTGAGGCGCAGATCGCCTTGCTCTACGTCGACAGCACCTAGGAAAATCGCCCGCTGGGCTTCTTGCTCAACCTCCATGGCGTCGGCCGCGATGGCGATCGGCAGCGACGTGTCGTGGGATCCAGAATCGACAACCTGTGCATAAACCGGCGCGGCGAAGAGCAGAGCGCCCAGAGTCAGGCCTGCGATTACCCGTTTCATTCGGCGGCTCCGGGGAACAGCGTCATGTGGACAGGGCCGATGAAGTGAATCTTGCCGTCGCCTTCCGACATGCGAAAGCCCTGGGCTTCCAATAGCCCCGCCGGACCTTGACCGGAGACCGGCCTGTCGCCCCAGCCGGTGCCCTGATTCAGGTCGAACTCGGCAATATCGGTGTGGAGCTCATAACCTTCGTCGGTGAAGACGCTGACGTCCTGCTCCAGGATCAGCCTTTCGGCCGGCCGGTCATAGCGACCGGTTGCCGCGCTGACGGCGATCCAGGCACCGGACTGCAGCGTGATATCGCCCTGAAGCGTCTCCAGATTGATGATTTCGTCCTCGTTGGGGTCCTGCCAGGCCGCGATTGCCGTCACCGTATAGGGCTGGCCCTTGTCGTCGGTGCCCAGAAAACGGGCGTTATCCATGACCAGACGGCCGGCGTCGTCGACCTCCAGATCCGACATCATCAGCGTGAAGCCATCTTCGCGCGATTCCAGGTACGGCCATGCAATCAGCGCGGCTGCCAGCGCCACGGCGCCGATCGGCAGCAGCCAGCGCATAAAGCCGACAAAACGGCTATAGCCGCCAGTCAGGCGGCCACGGCGGACATTGGGTGTTACCACCCAGCCGTGTGACCCAGCCTGGCGGCTATCAATCTGCTCTGTCGTCACAGTCACTCCGAATCGGGTGTCGTGGCAGCCACCCTGGAAAGCGCAGCGCGTCTTTTTGTTTCAATAACTTACCACATAGGTGGGGCCGCCGGTAACCGGCGCAAGCCCTACCTTTGATCAGTGAGAGAAGATGTCCGGCTCGTCCCAGTTCAAGAGATCGAGCTGGGCGCGGTAGGGAAGGAAGTCAAAACATGCCTTCGCCAAGCCGTCGCGTCCCTCTCTGACCAACATCTCGTCCAACCGTTCCCTTAAACGGTGGAGGTGCAGCACATCCGACGCCGCATACTTCAACTGATCGTTGGTCAGCTCTTCGGCGCCCCAATCCGAGCTTTGCTGTTGCTTGGAGATATCGACGTCCAGCAGTTCCTTGCACAGATCCTTCAAACCATGCCGGTCGGTGAAGGTGCGCACGAACTTCGACGCGATCTTCGTGCAATAGACGGGGGCACACACGATGCCCAGATAGCGATACAGCGCCGCCAGATCGAAACGCGCGAAATGGAAGAGTTTGAGCACATCCGGATTGGTGCAGAGCGCGCTTAGATTGGGCGCGTCGTATTCGCCCTTCTTGAACTGCACGAGATGGGCGTTGCCGTCGCCCGATGACAGCTGAACCAGGCACAGCCGGTCACGGCTGAGATCTAGTCCCATGGTCTCGGTATCGATCGCGACGACCGGGCCGAGGTCGAGATCGTCCGGCAAATCACCTTGATAGAGAATATGCGCCATAGAGGAACCGTTCTGTCGCAGGATGCCTGCCTATGAGCGTGCCGCCTTGGCGCACGATCCGAGAACTTGGTGCCCAGGAGAAGACTCGAACTTCCACGGGGTTTCCCCCACAGGTACCTGAAACCTGCGCGTCTACCAATTCCGCCACCTGGGCTCGGGGTGTGTCACTATGCGCACGGCCCGGCGCTGTCAACGGCTTCGTGCTTGCTTGTCTGGCCTTGTTCCGGCGATAAGATGCCCGCCACGCGGGGGCGCGCGTGCCTGGAGAAACCCATGGTTCCACGTCAGATCACCATCTTTGGCGGTTCCGGCTTTATCGGGCGCTATGTCGTCCAGCGCTTGGCCGATGACGGCTGGCGCATTGTCGTCGCCGGCCGCGACCCGGAAGCTGCGCTTTTCTTGAAGCCCTTGGGCGATGTCGGGCAGATCGTCCCCATTGCCGCCAATGTCGGTGACCAGGCCTCGGTCGAGGCGGCCATCCATGGCTCTGAGGCAGTCATTAACCTGGTCGGCATCTTGTACCAGCGCGGGCGCCAAAACTTCGCGCGCACCCATGTCGAGGCAGCGCGCCATATCGCCAACGCGGCCAAGTCCCACGGTGTCGAGCGCTTGATCCAGATATCAGCGATCGGCGCGTCCGAAGATTCGCCGTCCACGTATGCGACGTCCAAGGCAGAGGCGGAGAAGATCGTTCGGAAGACCTTTCCAGCTGCGACGATCATCCGGCCAAGTATCGTCTTCGGGCCCGAGGACGGCTTCTTCAACCTGTTCGCCAAGCTGGCGGTCATGTCGCCCATTCTGCCGCTCTTCGGCGGCGGCAAGACCCGGTTTCAGCCGGTCTATGTGTGCGACGTCGCCTCGGCCATCGTTGCCTGTCTGGACGATCCGGCGACGCAGGGGCAGACGTTCGAATTGGGCGGGCCGACCGTCTACAGCTTCCGCGACCTCATGAAGATCGTCGTGCGCGAGACCCAGCGTCGTTGCGCCCTGCTGCCATTGCCCTATGCGGTGGCCCATCTGCAGGCCTTGTTCCTGCAGTTCATGCCGGTGCCATTGGTGACGCCCGACCAGGTGCGTTTGATGCAAATCGACAATGTGGTGTCGGGCAACCAGCCGGGACTGGCGGACCTCGGCATCAACCCAACGACCGTCGAAGTCATCGTGCCGACCTATCTCGCCCAGTACCGGCGCGGCGGTCTGAAGGGCCGGCCCAAGTTCGGCTAGGACAAGTCAGGCACGGGCCGCGGCTGGCTCAGGTATAGATCCAGATCAGCAGGCCGGCGCCGAGCACCAGGCGATAGATGACAAAGGGCGTAAAGCTGGCGCGGCGCAGCCACGCCATCAGGCCCCATATCGCGATGTAGGCGGCCACGAAGGCCAGACCGCCAGCGACCAGAGCAGCGGTGGTCAAGCTGGCGTCGCCGGCCTGGTAGAGATCGATCCCGGCGAGCAGGCCCGCCGCCAGGATGACCGGGATCGACAACAGCATCGAAAACCGCGCGGCATCGGCACGCTCGAACCCCAGCATCCGTGCGGCGGTCATGGTGATGCCCGAACGGCTGGTGCCGGGGATCAGCGCCAGGACCTGGGCAAACCCGATGGTCATCGCCGCGCCCCACGTCATGTGCTCCATGCGTCGCAAGGTCATGCCGACGCGGTCGGCGACATAGAGCAGAATGCCGAAGACAATTGTTGCCCAGGCGATGATCTGCGGATCGCGCAGGTTCTCCTGGCCGATCTCGTGCAGCGCGAAGCCCGCGATCCCGACCGGGATGGTGGCGCCGATCAGCATACCAACCTGGGGCCGTGTGCTGGCATTGCCGCGCGCGACGAGACCGCGCGTGAGGCGCCAGATGTCGCGGATGAAATAGAGCACCACCGCCAACAGGGAGCCGATGTGGACGGCAACGTCGATCAGCAGCCCTTGATCGGGCCAACTGGTCAGTTCGGGAACCAGGATCAGGTGGCCTGAGGAACTGATGGGCAGAAACTCGGTGATACCCTGGATAACCGCCAGCACGGCAAGCTGGAATAGTGTCAAACGCGCCCTCCGACCGGCTGCGCGCGCATCCTAACACCCCCCTGCGGTGGATAGGTTGGGAATAAATAGGTAAGTATACTGGACCTAAAGATTCCGTCCCGAGTCGGCAAATTTGGTATGGGACCGGAAGGGGCAATTGGCACGATAAATTAATGTCACTATTATTGCCCTTGTTTGTAGATTCCTCTCGCACAGCGCCGTTTTTTGACCTATAGAGCCGAACTGGCCCCACGGTGGGGCCGCCCTGGGGAATAAGATGTCAGCGAAACTGCTGAAATTCGTGGATACGGCGCAACGCCGGCCACCCAAGCGTGACGCCAGCGTTCGGCGCGGTGATTTCGCGGAAATTTTCGACGAATTCCAGAGCGAGTTCGCCGTCGAACAGGCGTCGCGCTGCTCGCAATGCGGCATTCCGTTCTGCCAGGTGCATTGCCCGTTGCACAACAACATCCCCGACTGGCTGATGCTGACCGCCGAGGACAGGCTCGAAGAGGCCTATGAGGTGGCGTCGGCGACCAATAACTTTCCGGAGATCTGCGGCCGTATCTGCCCCCAGGATCGCCTGTGCGAAGGCAATTGCGTGATCGAGAAGGGGTTCGATTCCGTCACCATCGGCTCGGTCGAGAAGTACATCACCGAAACCGCTTTCGCGAACGGCTGGGTCAAGCCGCCGCGCCCGCGGCGCGAGCGTGAGCAGTCGGTCGGCATCATCGGTGGCGGCCCGGCGGGCATGGCAGCGGCCGAGATGCTGCGACGACGCGGTTATCAAGTTGCGATCTATGACCGGCACGACCGGTTCGGTGGTCTGATGGTCTATGGCATTCCCAACTTCAAGCTGGAGAAGCACGTCGTCACGCGCCGTGTCGACCTTTTGGCCGAGGGCGGCGTCAGTCTTCACCCCAACACCGATGTTGGCCGCGATGTGTCGTTCGCCGAACTGCGCGAACGCCATGACGCCGTGCTGATTGCAACCGGCGTCTATACGGCGCGCGACATCAAGGCGCCCGGTGTCGGTTTGGACGGCATCGTGCCGGCGCTCGACTATCTGATCGCCAGCAACCGCAAAGGTCTGGGTGACACGGTTCCGGCATTCGACAGCGGCGCGTTGAACGCGGCCGGCAAGGACGTTGTTGTCATCGGCGGCGGTGATACCGCCATGGATTGCGTGCGCACGGCGGTGCGCCAGGGCGCCAAGGCGGTGACCTGTCTTTACCGACGCGACCGCGGCAACATGCCGGGCAGCCAGCGCGAAGTCGCCTATGCCATGGAAGAGGGCGTCACGTTCGAGTTCCTGGCGCTGCCGGAGGCATTCCAGGGCGACGGCCATGTCGATACCGTGCGCGCGGTCAAAATGCGTCTGGGCGAGCCTGACTCGAGCGGCCGGCTGACACCGCAACCGGTTCCCGGCTCGGAGTATCGTCTGGACTCCCAACTTGTCCTGAAGGCGCTTGGCTTCGATCCCGAGGACATTCCCGCGCAGTTTGACGTGCCCGATCTGGTGACGACGCGCTGGGGCACGGTTAAATCGCAACTGACGACGGGCGCGACCAACCTGGATGGCGTTTTCGCCGCGGGCGACATCGTGCGTGGCGCCTCGCTCGTGGTGTGGGCCGTGCGCGACGGGCGCGACGCGGCCGAAGGCATTCACCAGTATCTGCAGGCGAAAGCCGGCGCGGATTCCGTTGCGCTGCGCGCCGCCGGTTGAGGGGGATGCCATGACGAAGATCGCGTACGGCGAAAGCGCCCTTGAGGCCGCCCGATTGGCGCGCGAGGGCCTTTACGATCCCGGCTTCGAGCGCGATGCCTGTGGTGTCGGCTTTGTTGCGTCGATCGACGGCACGCCCCGGCGCGACGTCGTGCAGGCGGGGATCGATGCTCTGAAGGCCGTGTGGCATCGCGGCGCGGTGGATGCGGACGGCAAGACGGGCGACGGCGCTGGCATCCAGGTCCAGATACCCCAGGATTTCTTCAAGGAGCACATCGAGCACACCGGCCACGCGCCGGGTGCTGGACGGCTGGCGGTCGGCATGGTGTTCCTGCCCAAGACCGACCTGAACGCGGCGGAGACGTGCCGCACGATCGTCGAATCGGAGATTCTTCAATTCGGTTACCGCGTCTTCGGTTGGCGTCAGGTGCCGATCGACAGCACGATCATCGGCGAAAAGGCCAATGCGACGCGGCCGGAGATCGAGCAGGTCATGATCGCCAACGAGCACGGTGTCGACGATGGCCAGTTCGAGCGTGATCTCTTCATCATTCGCCGCCAGATTGAGCGGCGCGTGCTGGCCGCCCATATCGGCGACTTCTACATTTGCTCGTTGAGCTGCCGGTCGATCGTCTACAAGGGCATGTTTCTGGCCGAGCAGCTGTCGGCGTTTTATCCCGACCTGCTCGACGCGCGGTTCGTGTCGAACTTCGCGATCTTTCACCAGCGCTATTCGACCAACACGTTCCCGACCTGGTCGCTGGCGCAGCCGTTTCGTTTGCTTGCCCATAACGGCGAGATCAACACCGTGCGTGGCAACATCAACTGGATGAAAAGCCACGAAGCGCGCATCAGTCACGGCGTCTTCGCCGACCACATGGATGTCATCAAGCCGGTCATTCAGTCGGGCAGTTCGGATTCCGCCGCACTTGATTCGACCTTTGAACTGCTGGTGCGCGCCGGGCGCTCCGTGCCGCTGGTCAAGACCATGCTGATCCCCGAGGCATGGGCCGACCGCGACGACATTTCCGACGCCGTGCGCTCGCTCTACAGCTATTGCAACTGTGTCATGGAGCCGTGGGACGGCCCGGCCGCGATTGCCGCGACGGACGGCCAATGGATCATCGCCGGCATGGACCGCAACGGTTTGCGCCCCATGCGGTATTCGGAGACCAAGGACGGCCTTCTGTTCGTCGGTTCGGAGACCGGCATGGTGCCGCTGGCCGAGGCCGACCTTGTGCGCCAGGGCCGATTGGGTCCCGGTCAGATGATCGCCGTCGATCTCGTCGAGGGCTCCCTCTATGACGACATGACCCTCAAAGAAAAGCTTGCCGCTGAGCAGCCGTACGGCGACTGGATCGGCAACATCACCCATATCGACAGTCTGATCGGCGTCGGCGCCCACACCGATGAGAAGCGCGCGTTGAGCGCCGGCGACCTGAAGACCCATCAGCGCGCCGCCAACTATTCGATCGAGGATCTGGAACTGATCCTTCAGCCCATGGTCGAGGACGCCAAGGAGGCAATCGGCTCCATGGGCGACGACACGCCGCTCGCGGTGCTGTCGGACCGTTACCGCGGCTTGCACAACTTTTTCCGCCAGAATTTCAGTCAGGTCACCAACCCGCCGATCGACTCGTTGCGCGAACGCCGGGTCATGACGCTGGCGACCCGGCTCGGCAACCTCTCCAACATCCTGGACGAGGACGAAAGCCAGACGCGCATTCTGCAGCTTGAATCGCCAGTGCTGTCGAGCGCCGAGTTCGAGGCGATGCGCCGCTACATGGGCGAGACCGCCGTCTCCATCGACTGCACGTTCCCCATTGGCGGGCGCTCCGAACACATGCTGCAGGAGGCGATCGAACGGGTTCGGCGCGAGGCCGAAGACGCGGTGCGTGGCGGTTGCGAGCACGTCATCTTGACCGACGAAGCCATGGGGCCGGAGCGCGCCGCGATCCCGATGATCCTGGCGACCGGCGCGGTGCATGGCCACCTGGTGCGCCAGTCCTTGCGCACGTTTACCTCGCTCAACATCCGCTCGGCCGAGTGCCTGGATGTCCACTACTTCGCCGTCCTGATCGGCGTTGGCGCGACCACGGTGAACGCCTATCTGGCGCAGGAGAGCATCGCCGAGCGCCACCGGCGCGGCCTGTTCGGCGACATGTCGTTGGAGACCTGCATCGCGCGCTACAAGAAGGCGATCGACGACGGCCTCCTGAAGGTCATGTCGAAGATGGGCATCTCGGTCCTGTCGTCTTATCGCGGCGGCTATAACTTCGAGGCGGTCGGCCTGTCGCGCACTTTGGTGGCCGAGTTCTTCCCCGGTATGCCGTCGCGCATTTCCGGTATTGGCCTGACCGGCATTCAAAGCCGTCTGTTGCGGCTGCATGACGATGCCTTCGGCGATGACGTCATCGCCTTGCCGATCGGCGGCATCTACCGTTATCGCCGCGGCGGTGAGGCGCATGCGTTCGAGGCGGGGCTGATCCATACGCTGCAGACCGCCGTCGCGACCGATGGCTACCAGATGTACAAGCGCTACGCAGAGGGCATGCAGAACCGTCCGCCGTTCGACCTGCGCGATCTCCTGGCGACACGTTCCCATGCCGAACCGGTGCCGATCGACGAGGTCGAATCGATCACCGAGATCCGCAAGCGCTTCGTCACGCCGGGCATGTCGCTGGGCGCTTTGTCGCCGGAGGCGCACGAGACACTGACCATCGCCATGAACCGGATCGGCGCGAAATCGGATTCAGGTGAGGGCGGCGAGGACCCCGAGCGTTTCAACCCGCGTCCCAACGGCGACAACGCGAACTCGCCGATCAAGCAGGTGGCGTCAGGTCGCTTCGGCGTGACGGCGGAATACCTGACCCATTGCCGTGAGCTTGAAATCAAGATCGCACAGGGCGCCAAGCCCGGCGAAGGCGGTCAGTTGCCCGGCTTTAAGGTGACCGAGATGATCGCGCGCCTCAGGCTCTCGACGCCGGGCGTCATGCTGATCTCGCCGCCGCCGCACCACGACATCTATTCGATCGAGGATCTGGCGCAGCTCATCTACGACCTCAAGCAGATCAACCCGGACGCCAAGGTCTGCGTCAAGCTGGTCAGCCAGGCCGGCGTCGGCACGGTCGCGGCCGGCGTCGCCAAGGCCAAGGCCGATGTCATCTTGATCTCCGGCCATGTCGGCGGCACCGGCGCCAGCCCGCAGACCAGCATCAAGTACGCCGGCGCGCCGTGGGAGATGGGACTGACGGAAGCCAACCAGGTGCTGACCCTGAACCGACTGCGCGACAAGGTGACGCTCAGAACCGACGGCGGCATCCGCACCGGCCGCGATGTCGTCATCGCCGCCATGATGGGGGCGGAGGAGTACGGCGTCGGCACGGCGTCGCTGGTCGCCATGGGCTGCATCATGGTGCGCCAGTGTCATTCCAATGCCTGCCCGGTCGGCATCTGCACGCAGAAGGAATTGTTGCGTAAGAAGTTCGAGGGGACTCCGGAAAAGGTCGTCAACCTGTTCAGCTTCATCGCGGAAGAAGTGCGCGAGATCCTGGCCTCGCTCGGCTTCCGCTCGCTCAACGAGGTCATCGGCCGCACCGATCTCCTGAAGCAGGTCAGCCGCGGCAGCGCCGATCTTGACGACCTCGACCTCAATCCGCTCCTGGTCCAGGCCGATGCCGGCGACAGTGCGCGTTATTGCACGCTGGAAGGCCGCAACGAGGTGCCGGATACGCTGGATGCCCAAATGCTGAAGGATGCGCGCGCGGCGCTGGACGAACGCGAGAAGATGCAGCTTGCCTACAATGTCCGCAACACCCACCGTGCCGTCGGCACGCGGCTGAGTTCGGCGATCACCCGTCGTTTCGGCATGCGCGGGCTGGCGCCCGACCACATCACCGTGCGCCTGCGCGGTTCGGCCGGTCAGTCGCTCGGCGCGTTCGCCGTTCAGGGTCTGCACCTGGAGGTCTTCGGCGACGCCAACGACTATGTCGGCAAGGGGCTGTCCGGTGGCACCATCGTCGTCAGGCCGCCGGCCTCCAGCACCCGCCCGTCGCAGTCGAACACGATCATCGGCAACACCGTGCTTTATGGCGCGACATCCGGCCGGTTGTTCGCCGCCGGCCAGGCCGGCGAGCGTTTTGGCGTGCGCAATTCCGGCGCCGACGTGGTGGTCGAAGGCTGCGGCTCCAACGGCTGCGAGTACATGACCGGCGGTACGGCGGTGATCCTGGGGCCGGTCGGCCCCAATTTCGCGGCCGGCATGACCGGTGGCATGGCCTTCATCTACGACCCCGCCGAGACGCTGCCGCGCGATATCAACCGCGACTCCGTCGTCTTCCAGCGCCTCGCCAGCGAGCATTGGGAGGCCGTTTTGAAGGATTTGGTTGGCGATCATGCCGATCTCACCCAGTCTGCCTACGCGCTCCAGTTGTTGCGCGAGTGGGATTTACACATCGGCCGGTTCTGGCAGATCTGCCCGAAGGAGATGGTGGGCCGGCTGGTCGAACCGCTGGACGGCGCCCCGGCCGAAGAGATCGCCTAGAGCTTATTCACCCTCGTTGACATCACCAGCCCACGGCCCCGCCTCCGGGGCAAAACGCCGAGAGGCGTTTTCGCCGAGGCCACCCATGGCAGCATCCTCGGGGTGGCTGGGCGGGGGCTGGCGCTGGTTGCGCGAGAGCGCACAATGGTCGACTGCAATCGTCACAGGAGTGCCGGTTATCCACCGCCGTAACCCTGTCAGGCCGCCGAACTGTGCGCGGCGTCACAGGAATACCCCTGAGCCCTAACTAAAATGGATAGTGCGGATGATCCTTTTGATCGTCCGGATAGCGTGAGGTGAGGGGCTGACATGGCTATAAGCACGGCTGGCGCGGGTGCAACGATCCAGGCTACCGACATTCGGTTGGGCCGGATGCTGCAGGAATACGGCCTGATCAACGACCACCAGCTGTTCGATGCGCTCCAAACCCAGGCTGCCAATGGCGGCCGTTTGGCCTCTATTCTGGTCAGGCGCGGCTGTCTCTCCGACATGGAGCTGGCCGAGGTCGCGACGTCGCGCAAGGACACGGACACCTCGACCCACAACGTTCACCTGACCTTGGCGCCGGTGCCGGTCGATTGTGTCTCGCTGCCCGGTGCCGTCGCCATGTGCCTGTCTTTGATCGTGCCGGAAGGGGTCGAGTGGGGCAGCGGGCCGTCGGCGTCATGCTTCGCGACCATGAACCTGATTCTGCCGGACGAGGCCAGCAACTGGGTCGTATCGGCGCGTGGTCGCCATGCGCAGGATCGTTTCGAGTTGCTGTCGGACGATCAGGTCGCCTTGGGCTACGACCTCGCCGTGCGTCCAGTCGGATGCTCGGATGTGTTTCCGCTGGCCGCTGGTGGCGCGTCGGCCATCCACATCGATCGCAAGAAGGGCGGCCGCGGGCCGGTGCAGGCTCTGGTCGAGGCGTGTGTGAGCCACGATTGTTTGAAGCGCGTGCCGCCTGGCCAGTATGTGGAATACATCGACCTGTCGGTGAACAGCCCTGAATCGGACTTCCTGGCTTAGCTATCCCGGTCCGCCATCGAGGCGGACCCAGTCGTCGCGTTCGCGTCAGTATGGCCGATTGAATGTCGATTGTTCGGCCGTCGCTAATCTCTCCCTTTGCGCCGTCGGCGCCATCAAGTAGCTTCGCGGCATGCGCATTCTCTATCACATGCCGCTTTCCCCGTTCTGTCGCAAAGTTCGCATCACCCTGAAGGAAAAGGGGCTGCCGTTCGAACTGCGCGGCGAGAATGTCTGGGAGCGTCGCGATGAGTTTCTCAGCCTCAACCCCGCCGGTTGCGTGCCCGTCCTTGTCGAGGCCGACGACACCGCGATTGCCGACAGCTCGGCGATTGCCGAGTACCTGCATGAAGTGCAGCCGCAGCCCGACCTGTTGGGCGCGACGCCGGCGGAGCGGGCGGAGACGCGCCGTTTGATCGCCTGGTTCGACGACAAGTTCTATCAGGAAGCAACGCGCAACGTGTTCGGCGAGAAGGTCATGAAGCGGTTCCTGGGGCGCGGTGAACCGGACTCCGCGACGGTGCGCGCCGGGCTCGCCAACATCCGTGTGCACCTGGACTACATCGCCTACCTGACCGAACGCCGGGCCTGGCTTGCCGGCGAGCGCTTTTCCATGGCCGATGTCGCGGCGGCCGCGCAGCTTTCATCGATCGACTATATCGGCGACGTACCCTGGTCCCACCAGGACGCCGCGCGAGACTGGTATGCCCGGGTCAAGTCGCGGCCGTCTTTCCAACCGCTGCTGGAAGATCGCATCCCGGGCTTAAGGCCATCGTCGCATTATGACGACCTCGACTTTTGATGGACGCTGAAGCACACCGGAACGCCCTCATTCAGTATGCCCGCGAGGCCGGGTTCGACACGGTCGGCATCGCCAAACCTGAAGCGATAAACCGTGCGCGACTGGATGCCTTCTTATCGGCCGGCTATGCCGGCGATATGGACTGGCTGGAACGGCGCGTCGATGAACGCGCCGCGCCGACAACCCTCTGGCCCTCGGTGCGCAGTGTTCTGGTCGTCGGTGCGAACTATGGTCCGGCCATCGATCCGATGGCACGGCTCGACCATCGCGATCGCGCCGTGATCTCGGTCTATGCCCAGGGCCGCGACTATCACGACGTCATGAAGAAACGACTGAAAGCGGTGGCACGGCGCGTCGCGGACGGGGCGGGTTGCGAGGTCAAGGTGTTCGTCGATACCGCACCGGTGATGGAAAAGCCGCTTGCCGCGCGCACGCCGATCGGCTGGCAGGGCAAGCACACCAATCTGGTGTCGCGGCAGTTCGGCTCATGGCTGTTTCTGGGGGAGATCTTCACGACACTGGATCTTGAAGCCGACGAACCGGAAGTCGACCACTGCGGATCCTGCCGGGCCTGCCTGGATGTCTGTCCGACCAACGCTTTCCCCGCGCCCTACCGTCTCGATGCCCGGCGCTGTCTTTCCTATCTGACGATCGAACACAAAGGCCATATCGGGCGCGAGTTTCGTATCCCCATGGGCAACCGGATCTATGGCTGCGACGACTGCCTGGCGGTCTGTCCCTGGAACAAGTTCGCTGCCGCGACGCGTGAGCCGGCTTTTCTGCCGCGCGTCGAGCTGACGGCGCCGCGCCTGGCCGACTTGGCCGAGCTTGATGACGCGGGCTTCCGCAGCTTGTTCAGCGGTTCGCCGATCAAGCGGACGGGACGGGACCGCTTCGTGCGCAACGTGATGATCGCGATCGGCAACAGCGGCGATCCGGCGCTGGTCGACGCCGCGACAGCGCGCCTTGACGATACGTCGCCCCTGGTGCGGGCGATGGCCGTCTGGGCGCTTGCCCGGCTGTTGCCGTTCGACCGGTTCGACGCCATGCGCACGCGCTATCTGCCGAACGAAAACGACGGCTACGTTCGCGGTGAATGGCAAAGACCCGAACTGGAGAATGCAGCTTGATGAAGCTCTTCTGTTTTGGCCTGGGCTTCAGCGCCCTGGCGCTCGCGCGCGAGCTCAAGGCCGAAGGCTGGACGGTCGCCGGCACGGTGCGTTCGGCCGACAAGCAGGCGAAGCTGAAGGGTGAAGGGATCGAGACCTACGTCTTCGACGGGACGGCGGCCATGGAGAACGCGCTACAGGCGCTGGCCGGGACCACCCATTTGCTCGACTCGATACCACCGCAACCGGATATGCCGGCGCCGCCGGTTTTTTGGCACGGCGGCGACCTTGCCGCGCTGGAGGATCTCGTTTGGGCGGGTTATCTGTCGACCACCGGCGTCTATGGTGACCATGGCGGCGGCAGGGTGAACGAGGACACCCCGGCCGCGCCGACCATGGATCGAAGCCGACGGCGCGCCGAGGCCGAAGAAATGTGGCTGATGATGGCCGAACGCTACGGCATGCCCGTCCACATCTTCCGGCTTGCCGGCATCTATGGTCCGGGCCGCGGCGTTTTGCGCCAGGTGCAGTCGGGCCGGGCGAAGCGGGTGGTCAAACCTGGCCAGGTGTTTTCGCGCATTCATGTCGACGACATCATCCAGGTCCTGCGCGCGTCGATGGCCCAGATTCGTCCCGGGCGCATCTACAATGTCTGCGACGACGAAGCAGAGGCGCCCGACAAGGTGGTCGCCTATGTGTGCGACCTGCTCGGTCTGGAGCCGCCGCCGGAGACCCCGTTTGACGAGGCCGATCTCTCGGACATGGCGAAGAGTTTTTATCGCGACAACAAGCGGGTCGATAACAGCCGGATCAAAGACGAGCTTGGCGTGCGACTGCGTTTTCCGAGCTATCGCGATGGTATTCCTGCCGATCTCGCCAAGACCGCCGACGGTGGTCCATCGACTCCCTCTCCCCTTGATGGAGAGGGTCGGGGTGAGGGGTCGCGCGTCAGCGCGCGAAAGGACGCCTAGACCAGGGCATCGCGCCAGCCCGTTCACCCAGCTCCGTCTAGGGCGCTGACGCGCCCAAGCCTAGGCATCCCTCTCCCTCGCCGGGGAGAGGGAGGACATGACGACGTTTAGGTCGCGGGGCTCGGCTTATCGGCCCCTTCGGGTTCTGCTTCGTCATCGGGCTTATCGCGCGGCGGCCGTGGCGGCGGCTCCTCTTCGGCCATACGGATAACGCGTTGCGGCAAGGCCATCTCGATACCTTCTTCGCGCAGACGCCGGTTGATGGCGAAGCGCAGATCGCTGCCGATGAAGTAGACCCACACGTTATCGGACGTGAAGCAGCGGAGTTCGAAGTCCAGGCCGTTCTCGCCGAAGTCCATGAACAGCGCCGACGGCTCCGGCCACGATGCGACGCTGGGATGTTTCTGGGCGCATTCCATCATGATCTCCTGCACCAGATCGACGTCGGTGCCGCGCGGCACGCGCAGCCTGATCTCCATGCGGCCGATGCGGTCATGGTGGGTCCAGTTGGTGACCGAAGTGTTCAGCAACTCGGCATTCGGCACGATGACGCTGGCGCGCTGCCAGGTTTCGATCTCGGTCGCGCGGATGTTGACCCGCTTCACGAAGCCCTCGTGCAGGCCGACGATGACCCAGTCACCGACCTTCACGGGCCGTTCGATCAACAGAATGATGCCCGATAAGAAGTTGTTGACGATGCCCTGCAGACCAAGACCGATGCCGATGGATAGACCGCCGGCAATCAGGCCGATGGTCGTCATGTCGACACCAATGACGGCAATGCCCAGCACCGTCGCCAGGGTGAAACCGACATAGCTGAGCACCGATAGCACGGAATGCTGGGTTCCCTCATCCCATCCGCTTTCGGGCAGGATGTGATCCTGCAGCACGGTCTGGACCAGGCGCATGATGACGATGACGACGACGAAGGTGAGGAGCCCCAACGCAACGTCAATCAGCGAGATCTGAACGTTGCCGACGTTGAAACCTTCAAGCGCCTCTCCGGTCCAGGCGGCAAGGCGGTTGAACGGCACGCCCCAGATGTTGGCCAGGATGAGGAGAGCCAGGACAACCATCAGCGGATCGAGGATGAGCCGTAACCAGAACTTCACGGTTCGCCGGGTTCGATGGCTGGCGCGCAATCTCTCCCGCATCAGGTAGGAGCGGGTAATGAGCCCGATCGTTTCGCGCAGGACTTCGCGCAACAAGAACATGACCGCGATGACGATCGCCGTCGACAGCATGTTCTTGATCAGAAAGCTGCCGAGCTCGATGTAGCCCAGAATGGAGCTGGCAAGGCCCAGGATGACGATCAGCGCGGTCGCGCGGCGTATCCAGACCCACATGCGGTGGGAGATGACGCCGCGATCGTCTTCGATGGCGCCGGTCTGCTTCGCCGAGGCCTCGCGCTGCCAAACGCTCGGCGAAGCAAGAGACAACAGAACCAGGCCCTCGACCACCGTGGTGACAAACGTCTCGACGGCGCGCAGCGCCGGGCTGACGCTGCTCTCGTTGCCGGCGATGGTGAAGAAGATGTCAATCGCGATGACGACCGCCAGCACCTGACATCGCCAACTCAAACGTCGCGCGGAGTCCGGTGTCAACGCGGTGATCTTCCATGTCGTCAATTCGGGCGACAGCGCGCCCCTGATCAAAGCGAAGGCCAGGAACAGGAAGGTGACGGCATAACCGGCGCCCTGCAATGCGGCGGCAAAGTCGCCGGTCAGAATCGCCTGCGTTCTGGAGAGGTCATAGAGAAACAGGCCGACCACGAACGCCGGAATGATGCCGCCGGCAAAACCGATCGCCAGTGCCGCGATGAAGCGGCGCGAATAGCTGGGTTCGGTGATCGCGGGGTCGCGGCCAAATCGCTTGAGGATGAAGTAGCGCGCGATCCAACCCAGTCCCACCGTGACGATCAGGCCGAGAAGGCCAATCACCGTTTCTTCTTCGGCTATCGGCTGCTGGTCGAACTCGGATATCCAGATCAAGGGCGAGCGCAGGATGCTGGCAACGATAGAGCCGGCTGCCGGTACAGCCTGTGTGAATGTCGACAACGACGGCGAGAAGGACGAGCGTGTCCATATTCCGGAAGCCAGCCACTCGTCGCTCGCCAGCTCCTGAACAACGCGTTCCGCGCGGTCGTTCACAATGGCCGCAATCGCCAGCCGGTTCAGCCGGTCCGAACGCTCCAGCTCAAGGTCGGCGCGTGCCTGGTCGATCACGACCTGGTCGACTGTTTCTCCCCGGCGCTCGTCGTCGATGGTCGCTAGAAGTTCGTCAATCTGTTCGATCCGGGCCAGGGCGTTCGCGGTGACAAAGTCGACCTCCTTGTCGACCCGCCTTGCCTGTTCCAGGAAGTAGGTCGTTTCCTCTGGCGTGCTGTCAATCTGACTGATGTAAGCCTCGGCGGCGTCGAGCGTCAGGCTCCAGGAAGCGCTGAGATCAGACGTCGCGCGCTGACTGACATCGTCCTCCGCCGATGCGATGGGCTGAGCCAACACGAAAGCGATCAACACGGCGGCAGCCGCCCAGAGGGCGTGGCCCAATCGTCGTGGTCGTGGCGGCACGCGTTCGGTCATCTAGACGGTGAGTTCGTCGATCGTCGCGCCAAGACGGGCGAGATCCTGGTCACGCGACAGGCGGTGATCGCCATCCTTGATCATGGTCAGGGCGACGTCAGCACCGTTGAGCCGGTCAGTGAGTGTCACAGCGGTCGACCATGGAACGGCGGTGTCCTGCATACCCTGCAACAGGCGCACAGGACAGGTGATGGCGAGAGGTCCGCGCAGCATAAGGTGCTGCCGGCCATCGTCGAAAAAGGCGCTTGTGACCTGATAGGGCTGACCGTCGTCGCTCAGCTCGATGACGCCGTCGCGATGCACTGTCTCGCGCTGCTCGTCGCTCAGGCTCAACCACAGATCCTGGCTGAAATCCGGGGCTGCCGCGATACCGATCAGGCCGGCGACGCGATCGGAACGCGCCAGGGCCAGAATCAGCATGATCCATCCGCCCATGCTGGAGCCGATGACAATCTGCGGGCCCTCGGTCAAGGCATCGAAAGCTGCCAGGGCGTCGCCGGCCCACAAGCCTATGGTGCCATCGGCGAAGGCGCCGCTGGACTGGCCATGGCCCTGGTAGTCGAACCTCAGGAAGGCGCGGTTTCTTTGGCGGCACCAGTCATCCAGGAAACTGGCCTTGGTTCCCGTCATGTCGGAGGCATATCCGCCCAGGAAAACGACCCCCGGGCCGTCGCCGCCGCGCTTGTGATAGGCAATTCGCGCGCCGTCGGCCCGGTCGAGCCATTGTGGTGTCGTTTCCCCGTCACACATGCGCTAGGTTCCGCCGCCATGAACGATATCGCCGATCCTAACACCGACGAGGCGCCTGCCGAACAGCGCCGTCCGGTCATCCTTCAGGTTGTGCCGGAGCTGGCGATCGGCGGCGCCGAGCGCGCGACGATCGACATGGCGCGCGCGGTCATCGAGGCTGGCGGCCGCGCGATTGTCGCCTCGGCCGGGGGCGAGCTGGCGCCCAATCTTCTGCGCACCAAGGCGGAGCTGATCACCCTGCCGGTCGCCAGCAAGAATCCGCTGGTGATCCGCCGCAACGCGCGCAAGCTGGCCCAATTGATCCGGGCCGAAGGCGTCGACCTCGTGCACGCGCGCTCACGTGCGCCGGCCTGGTCCGCCTACCGCGCGACGCAGCGGGTCGGCTGCCCGTTCGTGACCACCTTCCACGCGCCCTACAACTATTCGAACGCGCTGAAGAAACGCTACAACGCGGTGATGACCAAGGGGGACAGGGTCATCGCGATTTCCGAGTTCATTGGGCAACACGTGCGCGACAACTATGGCATCGGCGATGATCGCCTGCGCGTGGTGCCGCGCGGCATCGACATCGTCGATTTTGATCCCGCCGCCGTGTCGCCGGACCGGGTCGCCAATCTGGCGGCGCGCTGGAACCTGCCCGACGGCAAGCCGGTGGTCATGCTGCCCGGACGCCTGGCCCGCTGGAAAGGGCAGATGGTGATGGTTGATGCCATGGCCCAACTGGCCGAGCGCGACGTCATCTGCCTGATGGTCGGCGTCGGTTCGGGCCGCGAGGGGCTCTACCGCGAGCTGGAAAAGAAGATCCAGGCACTCGGCCTGGCGACGACAGTCGTCTTGATCGATGCCTGCACGGACATGGCGGCGGCCTATCGGCTGGCCGATGTCGTGGTGTCGGCCTCGATCGAACCGGAAGGTTTCGGCCGGGTCGCGGTCGAGGGCCAAGCCATGGGCGTGCCGGTTGTGGCGACCGGCCACGGCGGCGCCGTCGAAACCGTCGATCCCGGCGTGACCGGCTGGCTGGTGCCGCCGGATGACGCGACGGCGCTTGCCGAGGGTATCAAAAACGCTCTGGAACTGGGGGCGGAGGCCCGCGCGCGTTTGTCGGCCCTGGCCAGAGCCCGGGTCGCCGAGCACTTCACCAAGCCGCGCATGTGCGCGGACACGCTCAGCGTCTATCGCGAGCTGATCGATTGGCCTTGAGCGACGCCATCCTGGTCATCCGCCTTGGCGCGCTGGGCGATTTCGTGTTGTCGACCGGGCCGTTCCAGGCCATCCGCGACGCTCACAAAGACGCCCATATCGTCCTGCTGACAACGGCACCCTATGAAGGGCTGGCAAAGGCCGGCGGCTGGTTCGATGAGGTCTGGCTCGATAAGCGCCCGCGTCTATGGCAGCTCGCCCGCATCGCCGCGCTGAAGCGCCAACTGCGTGGTGGACGGTTCGCCCGTGTCTACGATCTCCAGACCTCCGACCGCTCGAGCTCCTATTACCGCCTGTTCGCCGATCCGAAACCGGAGTGGTCGGGAATCGCGAGTGGCGCCTCCCACCGACAGACGCGCGCGGACCGCGACGACATGCACACGGTCGACCGGCAGGCCGACCAGCTTGCCGTCGCCGGCATCGCGTCCGTTCCGGCACCCGACTTGTCGATGATCGACGCCGACCTGGGTGAACTCGGTCTGCCCGAGAGGTTCGCCATCCTGGTGCCGGGCAGCGCGCCGCACCGACCCGACAAGCGCTGGGCGGCGGCCTCATATGGGGACCTGGCCCGTCGTCTCGCCGATCGCGGCGATGTGCCCGTGTTGTTGGGGTCGGGCGCGGAAACCGATGTGTTGCAGGCGATCGCGGCCGCCTGTCCCCAGGCGCTCAATCTGGGTGGACGCACCACGTTTGAGCAGATCGCCGCCATCGGGCGCCGGGCGCGCTGCGCTATCGGCAACGACACCGGTCCCATGCATCTTCTGGCGACCGCTGGCGCGCCGTCGGTCGTGTTGTTCTCCGCGGCTTCCGATCCGGCGTTGACCGCACCGCGCGGGCCAGACGTCACGATCCTGCAACGCGACACATTGGGCGACCTATCGGTCGAGGAGGTAATCGCCGTCACGCCCGCCGTGGCTTGACAGGCGGACGATTCGCACTACGTTGCGCGAAGTTCCAGACAACAAAAACCTAATGAAATCACGGAGTCGCACCGACCATGAGTGCTGAAGCCCAGGCGGCGGAAGTCGCGATCACACTGCCCGATGGTTCCGAGCGCCGCTATGCCGCGCCGACCACCGGCGTGGAGATCGCCGAGTCCATCGGACCGGGGCTCGCCAAGGCGGCGCTCGCCATCCGTGTCAACGGCCAGCTGATCGACCTGAAGACAGCGATCGATCACGACGCCGAGGTCGCGTTGGTCACTGCCAAGGACGACGACGGGTTGGAGCTGATCCGCCACGACGCCGCCCATGTGCTGGCGGAAGCCGCCAAGGAGTTATTCCCCGATTGCCAGGTCACCATCGGTCCCGTGATCGACGACGGCTTCTATTACGACTTCGCGCGCGAGAAGCCGTTCACGCCGGAAGACCTGGAGGCCATGGAAAAGCGCATGGCCGAGATCGTCGGACGCGATGAGCCGATCGAGCGCGAGGTCTGGGACCGCGACAAGGCAATCGCCTATTTCGAGTCAATTGGGGAAGACTACAAAGCCGAGATCATCCGCGACCTGCCCGACGACGAGATCATTTCGGTCTATACCCAGGGCGCGTTCACCGATCTGTGCCGCGGTCCCCATCTTCCGTCGACCGGCAAGCTGCCCAAGGCGTTCAAGCTGATGAAGCTGGCCGGCGCCTATTGGCGCGGCGACAGCCGGAACGAGATGCTGCAACGCGTCTATGGCACCGCATGGCGCAACAAGGACGAGCTGAAGGCCTACCTGCATCGCCTGGAAGAGGCCGAGAAGCGCGACCACCGCCGGCTGGGTCGCGAGATGGACCTGTTCCACTTCCAGGACGAGGCGCCCGGCGCCGTCTTCTGGCACCCCAACGGTTGGACGCTGTTTCGCACGCTGATTGACTACATGCGCAGGCGCCAGGACCGCGCCGGTTATGTCGAGATATCGACCCCGACGATCATGGACCGCGGTATGTGGGAGACGTCGGGCCACTGGGACACGTTCCGTGAGCACATGTACACGACCGAGACCGAGGACGGGCGCATCTACGCGATCAAGCCGATGAACTGCCCGGGCGGAATTCAGGTCTTCAAGCAGGGCATCACGAGCTACCGCGACCTGCCGGCGCGGGTTTCCGAGTTCGGCAAGGTCAACCGTTACGAGCCTTCGGGCGCACTGCACGGGCTCATGCGCGTGCGCGAGTTCACCCAGGACGACGCGCACATCTTTTGCACGCCCGAGGAGGTCGAGGACGAGTGCCAGATCGTCGTCGAGCTGATCATGGACATTTACCGCGACTTCGGCTTCGAGGACGTCCGTATCAAGTTCTCGGACCGCCCCGAGAAGCGGATCGGCGATGATGCCGTCTGGGACCGACTCGAGGCCGCGCTCAAGGGCGCGCTCGACCGCATGGGCTACGAGTACGGCCATAACCCGGGCGAAGGCGCGTTCTACGGACCGAAGCTGGAGTTCGTTCTGCGCGACGCGATCGGCCGCGACTGGCAGTGCGGCACGCTGCAGGTCGACATGAACCTGACCGAGCGGTTCGACGTCGCCTATATCGGAGAAGACGGCCAGAAACACCGCCCGGTGATGCTGCACCGGGCGCTATTTGGTTCGCTCGAACGCTTCACCGGCATCCTGATCGAACACTATGCCGGCAATCTGCCGCTGTGGCTGGCGCCCGTACAGTACGCGGTGGCGACGGTGACAAACGAATCGGATGATTACGCGGCCGAGGTGCACGAGTTGCTAAAGGCCCAAGGCATGCACGGCTTGCTTGATACGGGCAGTGACAAGATTGGCTACAAGGTGCGTCAGCATTCGACCGCGAAGGTGCCGGTAATCCTGGCCGTTGGCAAACGCGAGGCCGAGGAACGTACGGTGTCGCTCAGGCGACTCGGCAGCAAGGAACAGCAATCACTTGCGCTTGACGACGCCATTCATAGACTCTCTGCCGAGTCGCAACCGCCGGCCTAAGCCCGGCCCCAGCAAGGAGATGACTAGATAGCACGACTCAGACAACCGCCCGTGCCCGACAAATCGGGGCCCCGGGCCAACGATGGCATCACCGCGAATCAGGTGCGCCTTATCGGAGCCGACGGCGAACAGGTCGGCGTGGTTTCAATCGAACGAGCGATGCAGGCTGCTGATGCCGTGGGGCTCGACCTCGTCGAGGTTTCGCCCAACGCGGACCCGCCCGTGTGCAAGATCCTGGATTTCGGCAAGTACAAGTACGAAGCCCAGAAGAAGGCCAACGAGGCACGCAAGCGCCAGAAGACGTTCGACGTCAAGGAAATCAAGATGCGGCCCAACATCGACACGCACGATTACGACGTGAAGATGCGGTCGCTGGTCAAGTTCATCGAGGAAGGCGATAAGGTGAAGATCACCATTCGGTTCCGTGGCCGCGAACTCGCCCATCCGGAAATCGGCAGCCGTCTCCTGGAGAAGGTCGTCGCCGACACCGACGAGATCGCCAAGATCGAGGCCATGGCCAAGATGGAAGGCCGCCAGATGATCATGGTGATCGCGCCGCGCTAGATGATCTCGATCTAGTTGCCATAGCCAGCCCTCTCCCCCGCCCGGCCACCCATGGCAGCATCCTCGGGGTGGCCTCGGCGAAAACGCCTCTCGGCGTTTTGCCCCGGAGGGCAGGGGAGCGGGCTGGCCAGGCGCCAGCGCCAGCGAATCAGGCACCCAACCCACCCCCCAACCCTTGCCAAGGGCGGGGGTCGCGTATATAAGGCCCGCTCCGCGCCGGTTCGGGGGTTCCGAATCGGTGCCGTGTGTCTTCTAAGTTGTTGATTTTCTTGAGGTCGACCCGATGTCGAAGCTGAAGACAAAAAGCTCGATGAAGCGTCGTTTTCGCCTGACCGCGAGCGGCAAGATCAAGCGCAACCATGCAGGCAAGCGCCATTTCATGCGCCGCCGCACCAAGCGCTTCATCCGCAACTCGCGCGGCACCACGCTGGTCGACGCCGCTGACGTCAAGATGGTCAAACGGCTGATGCCCTACGGCTGATCGCCGGGGCGTTGTTTTAGAGAAGGATTGAACGATGGCGCGAGTGAAGCGGGGTACCACCTCCCACGCACGTCACAAGAAGGTTCTGAAGCAGGCCAAGGGCTACCGCGGCCGCTCGAACAACTGCTATCGCATCGCGCTGGAGCGTGTCGAGAAGGCGTTGCAATATGCCTATCGCGACCGGCGCGTCAGGAAGCGGCAGTTCCGTGGATTGTGGATCCAGCGCATCAACGCCGGTGCGCGTCAGCACGGCATGACCTATTCCGAGTTCATGCACGGCATCAAGCTTGCGGGGGTTGGGCTCGATCGCAAGGTCCTGGCGGACCTGGCGGCGCGTGAGCCCGTTTCCTTTGCCAAGCTGTGCGACCAGGCTCGCTCGGCCAGGGAAAGCGCGGCGTAACCAACGGATCGTTCCGCCACCGCTATTACCCGACCACGAGGGGGCCACAAGGCCCCCTTTGTTTTGTGGGCCCCTTTTTGTTTGTGAGAAGGCAGGTAAGACCATGCAGGAGCAGATCGACAAGCTGCGCCACGATCTTCTGGAACAGGTCTCGCAATCCGGCGACCTGAAGGGTCTGGACGGCGTCCGGGTGGCCGCGCTGGGCAAGAAGGGCGCGGTGACCGCGCTGATGAAACAGTTGGGCCAGGTCGACGCCGACCAGCGCCGCGAACTGGGCGCCGAGCTCAACCGGCTGAAGGACAGCATCGCTGAGGCCATCGAGACGCGCCGCGACGACCTGGAGCGCAGCGAACTCGACCGCCGGCTCGCCGAGGAGCGCATTGACGTCACCTTGCCGGTGCGCCCCGAGCTTCACGGCACCGTGCATCCGGTCAGCCAGGTCACCAACGAGATCATGGCGATCTTCTGCGAACTCGGCTTCGAGGTTGCCGAGGGACCGGACATCGAAGACGACTGGTACAATTTCGGCGCCCTTAACATCCCGGCCGAACATCCCGCGCGCCAGGACCACGATACCTTTTATCTGTCGGCCCAGGACCGGTCGGAGCGTCCAGTCCTGCGCACCCACACCTCGCCTGTGCAGATCCGCAACATGCTGGCCAGCAAACCGCCGATCCGCATCATCGCGCCCGGCCGGACCTATCGCAGCGACAGCGACATGACCCACACGCCGATGTTCCATCAGGTCGAAGGCCTGGTGGTCGACGAGAAGACCCACATGGGCCACCTGAAAGGCTGCCTGCGCGACTTCGTCGAAGCCTTCTTCCAGGTCGACGACGTGCCGATGCGCTATCGGCCGAGCTACTTCCCGTTCACGTCGCCGTCGATGGAGGTCGATATCGGCTGTTCGTTTGAGGGCGGGCAGCTCAAGATCGGCGGCGGCCACGGCTGGCTGGAGATCCTGGGCAGCGGCATGGTGCATCCGCGCGTTCTGAAGAACGGCGGCATCGATCCCGACAAGTATCAAGGTTTCGCATTCGGCATGGGCATCGACCGTGTCGCGATGCTGAAGTACGGCATCCCCGACTTGCGAGCGTTCTTCGATGCCGACCTCAGGTGGCTGCGCCACTATGGTTTCGCCGCCCTCGACATGCCGACGCTTTATGGCGGGCTGGCACGATGAAGATCACGCTCGACTGGCTGAAACGCCACCTGGACACCGAGGCGTCGGCCGAGGAGATCGCCGACACGTTGAACCGCATCGGCCTGGAGGTCGACGGCGTCACCGACCGCGCGCGCGAACTGGCGCCATTCATCGTCGGTTATGTGGTTGAGGCCAAGCAGCATCCCAACGCCGACAAGCTAAGGGTCTGCATGGTCGACAACGGGACCGAGACCGTCCAGGTCGTGTGCGGCGCGCCCAACGCGCGCACCGGTATGAAAGGCGTGTTCGCGGCCTCGGGCCTGACCATCCCCGGCACCGACATGAAGCTCAAGCCGTCGAAGATCCGCGGCGAAGAGTCAAACGGCATGTTGTGTTCGGAACGCGAGATGGGGCTCTCCGACGAACACGACGGCATCATCGAGCTGTCTGAGGATGCGGTCGTCGGCGAACCGTTCGCGGCCTACATGGGTCTGGACGATGCGGTGTTCGATGTCGCGATCACGCCTGACCGGGGCGATTGCCTGGGCGTGCGCGGTATCGCGCGAGATCTGGCGGCCGCCGGCATGGGCACGCTGAAGCCGCTCGACACGGCACCGGTCAAGGGCACGTTCAAGAGCCCGATGACGATCAAGCTCGACTTCGACGACGAGACCAAGAACGCCTGTCCGCTCTTCATCGGGCGTTACTTCAAGGGCTTGAATAACGGGCCGAGCCCGGCGTGGATGCAGCAGAAGCTGATCGCGGTCGGCTTGCGGCCGATCTCGGCCCTCGTCGACATCACCAACTGGGTCACGCTCGATATCGGCCGTCCGGCGCACATCTATGACGCCGACAAGGTGAAGGGCACGATCGGCGCGCGCCTGGCGAAGACAGGCGAGACGTTTCTGGCGCTGAACGGCAAGGAGTACGAGGCCGACGATGAGATGACCGCCATTGTCGACGATGGCGGCATGCTTGGCCTGGGCGGCATCATCGGCGGCGAGACGACGAGCGCCGAAGAGGACACGGTCAACGGTTTCCTGGAGATCGCGCTGTTCGATCCGCTGCGCACCGCCGCGACCGGGCGCAAGCTGGCGTTGGACACCGACGCGCGCCATCGTTTCGAGCGCGGCGTCGACGGCGCCTTCGCGCCCGACGGCATGGAGATCGCAACCCGGCTGGTGCTTGAGATCTGCGGCGGCGAGACGAGCGAGCCGGTTATCGCCGGCGACGTGCCGACCGAACAGCAAACCATGGCGGTCCGTCCGTCGCGGGTGTTGTCGCTGGGCGGCATCGACATCGCGAAGACCGCAGGCGAACGCATCCTGGGTGATCTCGGTTATGGCGTGCGCGACGCCGCCGAAGATCGATGGGATGTCACCGTGCCGACATGGCGCCACGACATGCAGTGCGAAGCCGATGTCATCGAGGAGATCTTGCGCATCAACGGCTTCGATGAGATCGAGCCGGTGTCGCTGCCGCGACTCTCCGCCTATGCCAAGCCGATCCTGACGCTGTTGCAGAAGCGGGTGCGCTGGGCGCGCCGCGCGCTGGCCGGCCGTGGCATGAACGAAGCGGTGACCTATTCCTTCGTGCCGCGGCCCCACGCGGCGCTGTTCGGCGGTGTCGATGACGACCTGGTGCTGGAAAATCCGATCTCCGCCGACATGGACGTGCTGCGCCCGTCAGGCCTTCCCGCTCTGATGGCGGCGGCCGGCCGTAACATGGCGCGCGGGCAGCGTGACTTCGGCCTGTTCGAGATCGGCCCGGCCTATAAGGATCGCGCGCCAGAGGGTCAGACGACGTCGGTGGCCGGCGTCCGTGTCGGCGCTTCAGGCCCGCGCAACTGGCTTGAGACGGAGCGTCCGGTCGATGCCTTTGACGCCAAGGCCGACGCGCTTGCCGTGCTGGACGCCGTCGGCGCGCCGGTCGACAAGGCGCAGACCTCGACCGATGCGCCGGCCTGGTTCCATCCCGGCCGCTCCGGTGTCTTGCGTCTGGGACCGAACGTCCTGGCGGCTTTCGGCGAGATCAGCCCGGCCGTCCTGAAGGCCATGGATATCGACGGCCCGATCGCCGGGTTCGAGGTGATGCTGGAGCATGTGCCGGCGCCCAAGTCGAAGAACTTCACCCGGCCCGCCTTGGATATCTCGCAGCTTCAAGCGGTCGAGCGCGACTTTGCCTTCCTTGTCGATGCTGACGTGCCGGCGGAGAAAGTCGTGCGCGCAGCGGCCGGCGCCGAACGCGATCTGATCACCGCCGTCGATGTCTTCGATCTGTTCGAGGGCGCCTCGCTGGGCGAGGGACAGAAGTCGATCGCCATCTCGGTTCATCTGCAGCCGCGAGACCGCACCATGACCGATGAGGAGATCGACGCGGTCGCCGCCAAGGTCGTGGCGGCGGTGGAGAAAAACACCGGCGGTAAGCTCAGGGGCTGACGGCTAGAGCATTTTCCGTTTTCACGGAATCGGTGCCGGCCCGCTCCCCCTCCCGGCCACCCCGAGGATGCTGCCATGGGTGGCCGGGTGGGGGAGCGGGCTGGTGATGCCGCTTGAACGGAAAATGCTCTAGCCGCCCCGAACAGGTCCGAGTTTACGGCGCGGTTGGCAGGAGCTTTTCGAACAGGACCTTGTAATCGCTGAAGCCCATGGCGCGGTAGGAGCCGCAGGATTCGGGATTGCGCGCGTTGGCCATCACCAGCATGCGCTTTACGCCCAGCTTCAGGGCGTGGCGCTCGACCTCGCCGACCAGCCGTCGAGCGATGCCGCGGCGGCGCGCCGCCGGGTCGACGAATAGCTCCTGGACATGCACCGACCGTGTCCAATCGGGATCGGTCCAGATATCGTCATCGACCTCGAGCGAGCATCCGACATAGCCGACCACGCGACCGTCCAGAAGCGCGACGAGGCAAAGGCCCTGGTCATCGGCGACATAGGCATTCATGGCGTCGACCGAACTCTTGGCGAAAACCGGTTCTCCGGCGGCAAGCGCTGGATCGTAACGCCGTCCGTCGTTCTGGAGGGCGGCCACCAGCCGCTCGATGTCAGACCGGTCCTCCGGCGTAGCGGAACGGATCGTGATGTCCTGGGAACCCGTCATCGCAGCGTCGCTCATCGTCAGCCACCTTGAACCCAGGCCCAGCCGGTGTCGGCTTCGGCGGTGGAGAAATAGCGCATTTCGCCCGGTACCAGCGGGTTCGTGGTGCGCGTCATCCAGTCCTCCCAGGGACCCTCGCCGATGACGCCGAGCCGATCGAAGTCGCGGAAGTGCCGGATATCGAAGGCAAATTCGTCCATCACCGCGCGCGCCTCGATGCCCGTAACATCGTCGAGCTCAACCAGGACGGAGATCTTGCCGTGTTCGGAGATGGCCTGCTCCAGCAGGGGTATCATCGCCCGATAGTCCTCGTGGGTAAGCTTGCCGCCGGCTCTGAAACGCATGGCGCGGCCGTCAGGCGAGGTTTCCAGATGGTCGATCATGGGCGGGGCGCTCCCGGCAGATGGCTTCACCGCCACCATGCGGCCTCGCGGACGCACGGGGAACCGAATTGTTGCCGGTCATCCCCGTGGTTGCGTCCGAACCCCCTGGACGCTTATGTTCCGCGTCCGCTCTCTATCTATGTGTAAAGCAGATTCACCTGTCTTGACGAAATCGCAGAGCAACCCCATCAAAACAGGATCTGCTCTGAACGGAAACCCATGACCGACCTTTCGCATATCCGCAACGTCGCGATCATCGCGCATATCGATCACGGCAAGTCGACCCTGGCCGACCGCCTGATCGAGGCGTGCGGCGGTCTCGATGCGCGCGAGATGCGGGGGCAGGTGCTGGATGCCATGGATCTGGAGCGCGAGCGCGGCATCACCATCAAGGCCCAGACCGTGCGGTTGAGCTTTGTCGCCGCCGACGGCGAGACCTATTTGATCAATCTGATCGACACGCCCGGCCACGTCGATTTCACCTACGAAGTCAGCCGGTCGCTGCGCGCCTGCGAAGGCGCCATGCTGATCGTCGATTCGACCCAGGGCGTCGAGGCGCAGACCGTCGCCAACGCCTATATGGCTGTTGACGCGGATCTGGAAATCCTGCCGGTGATCAACAAGATCGACCTGCCGGCCGCCGATGTCGACCGGGTGAAGCAGAACATCGAGGACGTCGTCGGTATCGATGCGTCGGACGCCATTCCCGTCTCCGCGAAGACCGGTGAGAACATTGAGGCTGTCCTTCAGGCGATCTGCGACCGTCTGCCGCCACCCAATGCGGGTGACGCCGAGAAACCCCTGAAGGCGCTCCTGGTCGACAGCTGGTACGACGCCTATCTGGGCGTCATGATCCTGCTGCGCATGGTCGACGGGCACATCCGCAAGGGCCAGCGGATCCGGTTGATGGGCACCGGGGCGGTGCGCGATGTCGACCGGGTCGGCATCTTTACACCCAAAGGTGTCCTGGTCGACGAGTTGGGGCCGGGCGAGATCGGCTTCATCACCGCGGCCATCAAGGACATCGCCGAGTGCCGTGTCGGCGACACGATCACCGATGACCGTGAACGCACCGAAGACGCGCTGCCCGGTTTCAAGCCGAGCCAGCCGGTCGTCTTCTGCGGCCTATATCCGACCGATGCCGGCGATTACAACGATCTGCGCGACAGCCTGGGCAAGCTGCGCCTGAACGACGCGAGCTTCCATTTCGAGCCGGAGAGTTCGGTCGCGCTGGGCCAGGGTTTCCGTTGCGGGTTCCTGGGCCTGCTGCACCTGGAAATCATCCAGGAGCGGCTGGAGCGCGAGTTCGATCTGGATCTGATCGCGACCGCGCCCAGCGTCGTCTACCGCATCACCGAACGCGGCGGCGAGACGGCCGAGCTGCATAATCCCGTCGACCTGCCCGATCCCACGCGCATCGAGCGGATCGAGGAGCCGTGGATCAAGGCGACCATCCTGGTGCCCGACGAATATCTGGGCGCGGTCCTGCAGCTGTGCACCGACAAGCGCGGCGAGCAGGTCGAGCTGACCTATGCCGGCAGCCGCGCCATGGTTGTCTACCGCCTGCCGCTGGCCGAGGTCGTGTTCGATTTCTATGACCGCCTGAAGTCGGTCAGCCGCGGCTATGCCAGCTTCGACTATCAGCTCGACGACTACCGCGAGGGCGATCTGGTTCGCCTCGACATCCTGGTCAACGGCGAGGCGGTCGATGGCCTGGCGCAGATCGTCGAACGCAGCCGCGCCGAGAGCCGTGGCCGCGCGGTGTGCGAGAAGTTGAAGGGCCTGATCCCACGCCAGCTCTTTAAGATTCCGATCCAGGCGGCGATCGGCGGCAAGGTCATCGCCCGCGAAACCATCAGCGCGCTCAGGAAAGATGTGCTGGCCAAGTGCTATGGCGGCGACATCACGCGTAAGCGGAAGCTCTTGGAAAAGCAGAAGCGCGGCAAGAAACGCATGCGCCAGTTTGGCGATGTCGAGATTCCGCAGGACGCATTCCTGGCCGCGCTCAGGCTTGATGGCTGACGACAATAAGCAGGGCGGAAAACACGCCGACACGGACGCGTTCGTCAAAGGCGCCTACGCCCTTGACGGTACCGAAGCGGCCAAGGCCTTCTACAGCGAGTGGTCCGACGCCTATGAGGACCGCATGGTCGGCGATCTCGGCTATGTTGGACCAGACCGCATCTCCAGGATGCTCGCGGCGCATCTGGAGGACGTTTCAACGCCGGTGCTGGATATTGGCTGCGGCACCGGCCTAACCTCTGTCCATCTGGCCGAACAGGGCTTTCGCGCCATCGACGGCATCGACATCACGCCGGCGATGTTGGAGCGGGCGAAGGCGCGCGGCATCTACCGCAAGTTGATTCGCGCCGATCTTAACGAGCCACTGGCCCTGGACGATGGATCCTACGGCGCGGCAGTATCCTCGGGCACGTTCACCTGCGGGCATGTCGGGCCGGAACCGCTGCCGGAAATCATGCGCGTCCTGCGATCTGGCGGCCTGATGGCGATCACCATCCACAAGGATCTGTGGGAGGCCAGAGGCTTCAAGGCGATGCTCGACCGGTTTGAGAACGACGCTGCGATCGCCTTGATCGAGCACCTTCTCGATGAGGTCTTTAGGGGGGAGGGCCCTGCGGTCCACTACCTCGTCTACCGCAAGGCCTGAGCGCCGAACGAACCCGCTCTACTGGTCGCCGCCTCGGCGATATCTCGCAGCACGCTGATGAACCCCCGGGGTTAGGTCACGCATTCTCTATCGTCTCGTGAAGTCTGTTGAATTGAGAGAAAGTCCCAAATCACGACATGCTAGGCCTGTTCATCAACCAACGACCCCTCGTGGTCATAGGATTGGATACCATGCGCACCTCTCTCCGTGTCCTTCCCGTTGCAGCGGCCTTTCTGGCCATCTCGAGCTTTGGTTCGGCCTTTGCCGGCCAGCAATATGTCGATAACACGGGATTTGCCATTTCCGGCTATGATCCCGTTGCGTTCTTCAGCCTCGAGCAGGCTCCCGTGGGGTCGACACAACCACTGGCAGTCCAGGGCAAGGAATCGATCACGACGGAGTGGAACGGCGCAACCTGGGCGTTCGCCAGCGAGGAGAACAAGGAAGCATTCATCGCTGATCCTGAGAAGTACGCGCCCGCCTATGACGGCCATTGCGCCTATGGCATTGCCCAGGGCGGCAAGGTTCCGGGCAATCCGAACCTGTGGCGCATCGTCGATGGCACGCTCTACCTGAACATCCATCCCCCCGTTGTCGGTTTCTGGGAAGAGGACATCCCAGGTTTCATCGAAAAGAGTGAGCAGAACTGGACAACTGCGGAAGCAGAGCCCGCGTCGACCAAGAACTGGACCGATCTGGACAAGAACGACGGCACCTACTCGGTCGTCGGACCTCTTGACGAATAGAGTTACAAAACCGCTTTACTATCATCCATACTGTACTCGTCCCATAACGGAGCTTCACCCATGTCGAAGACATCAAAATCATTCGTCGCCGCCTCTGTGGCCGGCGCCGTCGCCTTGGCCGTTTCGGCCGCAGCCAGCGTAACAACGCCCGCGTATGCCGCGGAGAAGGAAAAGTGCTACGGTATCTCGCTTGCCGGCCAGAACGACTGCGCGGCAGGACCGGGCACGACATGTGCCGGCACGTCCACGTTGGACTATCAGGGTAACGCCTGGACGCTCGTTCCTGCGGGCGATTGCGAGAAGTATGGCGTCGAACAGATGGCTGACTATGAATTGCCCGACGGTCGCACCGGTTCCCTTGAACCGCTCGATCGCGATCTGCCGGACGCCTGACCGACGGCACGTGCCTCGCGCGCCTGATCGTCAGGCGCGCGGGGAACGGCCTCTGCCCGTCGTCGTTTTGACGGGATGATGGTTCCCTGATCCGCCATGGCCGAGACCACAGCCACCGGCCGCGTTTCACCCGACATACCCGCAAGGTCCGGGGTCGGCCTCAAGGCGCAGCACTACCGTGAAATCCTGGACACCTGTCCCGATATCGGCTGGTTCGAGATTCACGCCGAAAACTACATGGGGGCAGGCGGCCCGCCGCATCGGTACCTCTCCTGCATCCGTGAGACATACCCGCTTTCTCTGCACGGCGTTGGCCTCTCGATCGGGGCAGCCCAAGCACTGGATAGAGAGCATCTGGCCAGGCTCAAGGTCGTCAACGATCGTTATGCGCCCGGTCTCTTCTCAGAGCATCTCGCCTGGTCGACCCACGAGCAGACCTATTATCCGGATCTCTTGCCCGTTCCCTATACGGAGGAGGTTCTGCGGCGCGTCGTCGACCATATCGACGAGGTTCAGGAGACCATGGGCCGGCGTATGCTGCTCGAGAACCCAGCGACCTACGTGACGTTCGAGACCAGCACGATGTCGGAGCTGGACTTTCTCAGCCAGGTGACGGCGCGGACCGGCTGCGGGCTCTTGCTTGACGTCAACAACGTCTTCGTTTCCGCCACCAATCACGACTACGAGCCCGAGGCCTATATCGACGCTTTTCCTCTCGCCGCGGTCGGCGAGATTCATCTGGCCGGTCATGCCGAGGACCGCGACGAGACAGGCGCGACCCTGCTGATCGACAGCCATGACCGGCATGTCGCCGATCCCGTCTGGGCGCTCTATCGCCGCGTGATCGCCCGCGTGGGCACCGTCCCCACACTCATTGAATGGGACTCCAACGTGCCGGACTGGCCGGTCCTCTTTGCTGAGGCGCGGGCCGCTGACAGGGTTATGGTGGGTGCGGCTGAATCGGGTGCGACGATCGCGGACGCCGGTGCCCCGCAAGACGAACGCCTAGAGGAGCCGCGCCATGCGCATGCTGGCTGACACGCAGGCGGCCTTTGCAAAGGCGCTCGTGGATCCCAACGAACCGGCGCCCGGCGAAATCCAGCGCCCCGGCCCAACGACGACCGATGCGGCACAGTCCAAGCGGTTCGACGTCTACCGCAACAACGTGGTTGCTGCCGCGACAGGCGCTCTGGTTGACACGTTTCCGGCCGTACGCGCGCTGGTTGGCGACGAATTCTTTCAGGCGACCGCGCGCGCTTATCTCGACACCACGCCGCCGCAATCGCCGCTCCTGTTCCGCTATGGCGCGACGTTCGGCGATTTCCTGGAGACATTCCCGCCGGCGGCGCGGGCGATCCCCTATCTGGGTGACGTGGCGCGGCTGGAGTTCGCGCGCTTGCAGGCCTATCACGCCGCCGACGTCGCGCCGCTGGAGATCGAGGCGTTGGGCGCGATCCCGCCCGACGAGGTCGCTGGCGTCACGTTCGACGTTCATCCCGCGGTCAGCCTGATCCGTTCGTCCTTCCCGGTCGTCTCTTTGTGGGCAGCCAGCACCGGGCTGATGTCATCGGACGACGTCGATATGAAGCGGGCCGAGGACGCCTTGACCGCAAGGCCGGGCCTTGATGTCGATACCCGCATTCTGCCGGCCGGCGGGGCAGCCTTCGCCGAGGCGCTGCTTGACGGCAAGGCCCTTGGTGATGCCGCCGAAACCGCGATGGCGGCAGAACCGGCTTTCGAGCTTTCCGAACATCTGTCTGGTTTGTTCGAGGCCGGCGTGTTTGTCCGGGCAAACCTGATCCAGATGCGCACCGATCCATCCTGACTTAACCTGACGTCAACCCCACCTCCAACCACCGACAGGACTTGCCATGATCCAGTCGATCGCCGCTCTCTACACCCGCACGACACGTACCGTCGAACGCGCCACCGACGCTTGGCTGTTGGGCCTTTTGGCCCGCGTCGTCTTTGCCGCGGTGTTGTTCGTTTACTTCCTCAACTCTGCCTTGACGAAGTTCGACGGTGGGCCGTTCTCGATCTCGGACTCCGCGTACTTCCAGATCGTCCCGCCGGTTATCGAGGCCGCAGGTTATGACGCGTCCCAGGTCGCGTTCATTCCCTGGGGTTTGGTCGTCTTTTTCGGGACCTATGGCGAGGTGATCCTGCCGATCCTGATCGTGCTCGGCCTGTTCACACGGATTGCCGCGCTGGGCATGGTCGTCTTCGTGGTTGTCCAGAGCTATGTGGACATCGCCTTCCACAGCGCCGACGCCGCGACCATCGGCGCCTGGTTCGACAATCTGTCGAATGCTGCCATCCTCGATCAACGCGCGCTGTGGGTGTTCCTGTTCGTCTATCTGGTCATCAAGGGGCCGGGCGCGGTGTCACTCGACTACCTGCTGGGCCGCACCGTGGGCAAAAGTCTCGTGCGCAAGGAAAAGGCCGAACCCACCTGACCACGGTCTGCCTAAACCAGTTGACCGAGAGCGGGTTCACACGATTGATCAGAGACGCTGAGTGACTCTGGGCGATCGTGACCCGCTCTAGCCGCCCGGCGACAGGCGTCTGCGCCGGCCGCCTGAGCCGATCAGCACGAAGATGACGCCGAAGAACGCCGGAAGCGACCATACCGGGAGGCCCAGGAGAGGCAGGATGGAATCGACCCACAGATCGGGGTCGATCTCGTTTTCCACCAGCGAGCCGAAGCCGACCAGCGAGTTGGCGTCGATCGAAGCCCAGACTTCCGCGATGGACGGCGAAAGCCAGCCGTCTTGAAACAGATTGGCAACGATGATGGCGACGGCGACGGCCAGCAGCAGCAGGCCAAGATAGCGTATGAAACGTCGCAAAGTGAGCGCTCCCGGCCGCGTTGGCCGTCATGGGCGGGTGGCCTCCAGTTTACACTGAATTGACCGCGAACTCAGCCGTTTCCGGCTAGCTTGCGCCGATCCGGGCGTGCTTGTAGGTTTCGCGGCTTCGAGGAGGGATGGCCGAGTGGTTTAAGGCGCACGCCTGGAAAGCGTGTTGGGGTGTAAGCCCCTCGCGGGTTCGAATCCCGCTCCCTCCGCCACTCTCCAACTACATGATATGGAACGGTTTTCTCCATAAGTGTGAGCGCCTGTGTCCCGCCCAGTAGCCGGGCGTTCGCGCCCTCTGGGTGATCACGTCAGGTCGTTGCAGAGAGCGGTATCATCGCGGCTGTCTTCGACCTCTCCAGACATTCTCCGACAGGCCTTATTCTGGGGGGACTTTGTGGCATCGAGTCTAGTGAACTCGGGCGGAAGGCGCAGAGCACCGACCTGTCTCAGGCCGTAAACCCAAGCAGTCGACGTTGCTCACCCCACTCGAGTGGCGGGTCCGTCCTGATAAGTTGACGGACGGTTAGCGATCCCAGTTGCCGGCCGTCGAGTATGGCCTCGACGATATCGGAAGCAAGGAACGCTAGCCTCGGATGCTGCCCGATATGGCGTTCCAACTTCTTCTCGTTGCGAGCGAGATCTCGAATTGACCCGACCTTGCTCGTCACTAGGAGATCGAGCCAGTGATGGGCGCGTGCCACGGCGGCGACGAGATCGCGATCCGGTTCGTTGTCCTCTGCCTCTTCACCACCGAGCATGAGTTTGAGCTCCCTACCGCGTCGTGCCAGGCATGCTGGCACTGTCAGAACCAGCGGTTTGGTCTGATTCTGGAGGTCGGGACTTCGATCAAGGAACCCGTCGTCGCCTTGTCGACCGACATCAACAATAGCGTCGGGATGGACATGGATCTCCACATGTTCGCTGGCAACAGTGACGCGCGATACCAAACGCTTCAGGAAGAGGCGCTGATCGTGGTGACCTAGCGAGTTCCACCGAACGGCGAGTTCAGCCAGTCGATCGTAGGTCGTCTCGGTCGTGGCAAGCGATGCATCGCGGGTCTTCACAGGGATCGAACTTGGCTACCATTGATCCGGGCCGGTCTCCACCGCCCCGTCTCGTTGGGCTTGCGCTATCTCCGATGCGTCCATTCCGAGAACATCGCACATGACTTCGGTGCTGTGCTCACCGATACAGGGCGCGGCAAAGCGTGTCGTCTGCGGCTCGCCTTGGATGTGAAACGGGTACGCGGCGTACCACGCCTCTCCGTGCAAGGTGTGCCGGTGCGTATGGAAGAATCGACGATGCCGGTACTGCGGATCGTCTTTGAGATCGTCGGTGCCCTGCACCACACCACAGGGGACCCCTGCTTTCTGCAGCCGATCCATCACCTCCCGAGCGGGCAGCTCGCGGGTCCAACCGGTGAGATGGCGGTCTATCTCGTCGTGACGTTGCTGGCGGCCCGCGGCCGTCACGAGGCCGGGCTCGGCCGACCATGGTGGATCGCCCAGCACTTCACGCAAACATCGCCACTGCTCGTCGGTGTCGATGGCGATGGCACACCACGCGGGCTCGCCATGGCAGGGATAGATCCCCTGCGGGGCGTGGAGCAGATGCCTATTACCAAGCCGAGTGAACGTGGTTTTGTTGGTTTGATGCGCGAGGAGCTCGGGGGCGAGAAAATGCAGGGCGGCCTCGAGCTGGCTCGCATCCAGGTACTGCCCTTCCCCCGTACGACGCTGATGATCGATGGCCGCCATCAGAGCGCAGGCCCCGAACATCGGTGCAATGACATCGGTGTGGGCGAAGTAGGGCCCATCCGGCGGCAGGTCCGGCCAGCCCGTGAGCTCGTAAAACCCGGCGATTGAGGCAGCTTGATTACCCCAGCCGCCGATATGCGCGCCGCAGCCGGTCTGGCCCATGAGGGTGCTGCTCAGCATCACCGCACGCGGGTTGATCGCTTGCACCGTGTCGTAGCCAAGCCCAAGCCTGTCCATGGTGCCGGGGCTGAAGTTCTCCACCACCACATCGGCCCAGGCGATCAAGCGGCGGGCCAGTGCCGCCCCGCCCTCGGTTTTGAGATTTAACGCAATGCTGCGTTTACCGGTGTTCCATTGCGCCCATGCATGCGATCGATCTGCTCCCTCGATGTCATCCAGGTAGGGCGGCAACCAACGCAGCACATCGGGACGCGAGAACGACTCGATGCGAATCACCTCGGCGCCCTGATCGGCGAGAATCTTGGTAATCGTGGGTCCCGCCACCGCCCAGGTGAAGTCGGCAATCCGAACGCCATGGAAAGGCAGACGCGCGCGGGCTCCCTGCCTTCTCTCAGCGACGATGGGTGACGACTGGCAGATCGTTTCCGCATGCTCCCCAATGCGCGGGGCTGGGCAATGCTGGCTGAACGCAAACCGACTGGAGCGCACAAATGGACCCGGCGCGCGCGCCTCGTGAGCCTCGCCGAGAGACTGAGTTATCCAATACTCGCGCTCCGCCAGATGGTGAAATCCGAGCAGCTCGCGCGGTCCATTGAGGGGCGCGGTCCTAACCCCGCGCTCTATGTAGGCCTGCATCAGCTCTTCGCGATCGTAACGCGCAACCAGCTCGGCCCCTTTCTCGAGCAACAACGCCAGAGGGAAGTTCTCCTGGCCTTCCCGCGGGCTCTCGAGCGGCGACGCAAAGTCCTTTTCTCGACAAGACGCATCGAGCAGCTCTTCTTCCACCAGCCAATTGATTAACGGGGCCATCTCCGAGCTGCCGGGCGAGAGAGTGACGTAGCCGTCACGGCAGGGGAAAATAGATTGATACGTTACCCCAGCGTGCGCAAAAGATGACCCGATGCGCTCGCGCCGGGGTAACCCGTGCGCGGCCGCGGCTAGCTGATCCATCATGGTCCAGGTCATCGCTTCCTGGGCCGACACGTCGACATGTTGCGCGCCGGAGCCGTGGGCGACCGCGGCCAGCGCGATCATCGCCGCCGTCGCCCCCCAGGCGCCGGCATGACGCCAGCTCTGCGGGGCCGACACTCGTACCGGAGCCCGGCTGGGAGTTCCCTGCACCGAAACGCTGCCGCTCATCGCGGCAATGGTGAGATCGGATGCGGCGTGGCCCGCGTGCGGGCCGTCGACACCAAATGCACTGATTCGCACCAGGACAATGTCCGGATTCCACTCCCTCAACGTATCGAAGCCGATACCGTGCCGCGCGAGCTCGCCGTCAGGGAAGCTCTCGAAAATGACATGGGCGCTCTTTACGAGCGAGATTAGTGAACCTCGGTCCCGGGGCTCAGACAGCGTCAGCGCAACAGAACGTTTGTTCCGGTTGTAAGCAATGAACTGGATGCTTTCACCCGCACGCGCGCCCTTGCCAACTACCAGTCCGCCGCGGCGCGCGGCACTCCCTTTGGGAGGCTCGATGCGAATTACGTCGGCCCCGAGATCGCCCAGAACCATGCCGGCGAGCTCGCCACGCTCGTCGGTAAAATCGAGCACCCGGTAAGGCGTCAGCACTTTCTACCTCGACTGGACAAGACTTTAGCGCACTTTAGATGACAATCTGGGTCCTGCTCAATCGTGTACGCCCGGCTACAATTGGTCACAAAATGGTAAGACGTCGGACGTCTGTGTAGACCAAGGTAAGGTGATCAGGTGCACCTGTACCACCGCGGTGCACAGGATGAGCTACAGGTCATAGCGCTTTGGGCGCCCGTGGAGTAGTATCGCGGCGAGCTAATAGAAGGCTGCCTGGAGGTTCACCAATTGGACCCGCTCGTGAAACAGTCTGCGGAAACCGATACACCGTCACCGTCAGTTTATGTCCCCACCCTGCAGCTCACCGAGGGCCAACCTCCGCCCATTGCCGCTAACGGCGGTTTGTCCTTCATGGCGTTTGATCAAAACGGCGATGGCGGAACGACGGCGGCGATCGAGGAGGGTTTGAGTCAGGCGGCCGAGGGCGCGGCGCAACGGTTGATAGAGAGCATCAGCAACGCACCGCCGGGCCCAATTGCAACTCAGTACGGCGAGGGTTTTCGCACCTACGACGAGTGTGTGGCGCACATTCGGACAAACAACATGAACGCGTCCGAGGGCGGTCTTGTCATGCCGTTTCGTTACACGGTATTCGAGCAGCCCACCTTTAGCCTGGTTTCGTCACACGCCGCGTGGCGGGACCCGGCGCGCGCTGCCGAGGTGCAGGCACTGTCCGAGGACGAAGATAACTACGAACGGCAATGCCTCTACTTCCCGCAGGTGGTGCGCGACGCGAGGCGTATCGAGGACTATCACCCGGGGCTGTCGCCTTACGGCGCTGAGTCGATGGACAAGCTCGGCGTGTCGTTGGCGCACTGCGAGTCCAAATGTAACAACTTCTACGACGCGGCCGAGGTGCGGTGCGTTTTCTACCCGGAAATGGAGCAGCTGCTACTCGACTTCTTCCCCGGTGCCACCGATGCCCTCGTTTTCAACCACGACGTGTTCGACAGTGCGTACGGCAGTGACCGAGTGGCGGTAGAGGATCAAGACAACAAAGATCCGGGGGTCACGACCGAATACATCAATCTGGTGCACAACGACCTGAACGACAACAGCGGCCGGGTGCGCTGCCGCGAGCTATTGACGCGCAACCTGCGCAATTTCGGCCGTGAACAGCACTACACGGAGGCGCAAGCCGACGAAAAAATGTCGCGGCGATTCATGTCGCTCAATCTGGCCAAGCCAATGGAGACGGTGCAGCAGTGGCCGTTTGTTCTCTGTGCCTGGCCTTCGTTCGCCGACCAGCCTTACATCACCGACTACCGCATCTACGACGACCGGGTGGGCGAAACCACGCGGTTCACCTATCGGGCCGAGCACGAGTGGTATTGGTTGCCCCAGCAGACCCCAACCGAGGTTTCAATGCTCAAGTGTTATGACTCGGTGACCGACGGGTCGGTTTCGCGCTGGTCCTTCCACACCGCGGCCAAGGATCCCACAGCGCCCGATGATGCGCCGTGTCGTAAGAACGTGATAGTTCGGGCCTACGTCTTCTTCTGACCCGGAACCGAGCTTACTCTCACGCGTGAGATCGGACTCACGGATCGCGCGTACCCAACTCGTTGGCCAGGTGGAAGATCTTGTTGTCATCCGCCCCGATGTCCTCAAGGAAGGTTTCGGGGTAGGTCATGCACGGCAGGCCGTCATCGACGTTGAGCCACGAGAGTTTGCTTTCAACCCCCGTGTGGGCCTCGGCCGGAATCGACTCCGGATCGTCATGGGTTGTCACCGAAATCGCATACCACCCGCTCCACGCCGGAGGGTGGTAGCGGATCACGACTGATGTGCCGCAGTTGGGGCAAAACCCTCTGTCCGCTATATCCGAGGAGGCATACCATCGAATCTCGCCCGTCAGCTTGACCGCGTCGCGTGGGTATAGCGTGGTGGCGGAGAATGCGCTGCCAGTCGCGCGCTGACACATGCGGCAGTGACAAATGAAAGCACCGGTGAGACGTCGGCAGGCTTCGAATCGAACGGCGCCGCATTGACAGCCACCGGTTGCAGATTTGCTGCCTTCTTCCATGACCCGCTCCCAAAAAAGAATTGACCAAGCTTAGACGCTGTCCGCCAATCATACCCTAAGGCTAGAGCCTGGCGGCGTTCTGCCGCGCATACTTCCTCTTTCTGACCATCCGGTTCAGGAGGGTTTGGTGGCGTGGAAGTAGGCCGGACAAAGCTCACCGCTCCCGGAAATCCGGGCTATATCTGTCCACAAGTTGATGAAGTCATCGACTACCTCCTCGCCGAACCGCTCGCAGAGCTCATCCCTGGAGTCCTCGCGAAGCTTGCGGCATTCCTCCTTGACCTCTTCACGGTACCAGTCGGCGTCATCGGTGAGCTCGACGTCGATAAAACCGGCCTCGCGTAAGAGCTCGCCGTGGTGCTCGAGCGGCATCAGGAAGACCTTATCCCCGACCACCGACGCGAAGTCCTCGCTTTGCTCGACCTCACGCGACATCCAGTCGTAACAAGCAATCAGACCGCCCGGTTTAAGCACCCGATAACACTCCTTGATCATGGAGAGCTTGTCTTCGGTGTACATCAGGGCACCGCCGTTGTTCATGGTGATGTCGAAAGAGCTGTCGGCAAAACCAAACGGCCCAGGTTCCACCAGATGAAACTCGGCGCGACCCGCGAGCCCGCGCTCCTTAGCCCGTCGTCGGGCGCCCTCTACCATTAAGGGCTCGGCGTCGATGCCGACCAGCTCCACGCCACGTTCCTCGACCAGCTTGAGACCGGGGCCACCGCCCCCGCAACCGATGTCCAGCAGCCGTTTTCCTTTGATTTCGCGATCACCAAAAAGCATCGCCCGGTTTCTCTCGCCACCGGGCGACATGAACCCATCTCCCCAGAGGTGACCAAAAATGCCCGGCGCCGAGCCTTGGTAAATGGGCATGTGCTGTTTCCTTTGTGATGAAGTGGAATGGAACCGATTGTACCACCCCCAAAGTGGCGATTGGCGCGGTGTTTTAGGTGGTATGTTTTCCAAGTACGTGTTGATTATTGTTGTTATTCATCCAGAAATAGGAATCGTTCGACGGATGCTCCCTCCGCCATAACCGGTCACCTCCTTTCCATAATGCAGGTCATGGCGCCATGGTTGCCGCGCCCGGCGATCGAAGGATCTGAAACCCGACGTAGTCCGCTGCGGACATGGGCGTGATGAGCTGCTCCTCGTTAAGCAGCAGGTTCAGCAATCCAAGGAGCTGTGCACACGCTTCATCGCGTGTGATGCCGTCGGTATCCAGGGCGCAACGCAGCCAGATTCCGTGGGATTGCATGCACAGCATGCGCGCCGCCGGACGCACTTGGTCCGGTGGCATAAGCGTCCGGAGATGGCCTGATCAGCCCCACCTGAGTGGTCCGATTTGAATGTTAGTGCATGACTGGCCTTTGTCCCATCAGGACGATGGTCTCAGGTGTCGGTGGGCGGTAGCCCAATGCACTGTGGGGTCGCTTGGTATTGTAGTGTTTCCTCCAGCTTTCGATGATGATCTGGGCTTCCTTCAGCGAGTAGAAGATCTCACCATTTAGGAGCTCATCCCTGAGCCGCGCATTGAAGCTTTCGCAGTATCCGTGCTGAATTACTTCCCTGTTCGGTCGAAAAAATTCTCTGTTCCGATACGCAGGGAATTTGCCTCTAAGCGGTTGAAAACACTGCGGTAACAGCGGAGAGAAGCCCAGAAAACACCAGAAATTGCAAAATTTCCCTGTACTTTCCCTGCTAACCGGGAAATCCCAGCGGAGACGGGTTCGCAGCAGACTGCCCGCACCGCCAGTCTCCATAATGCAGGTTACGGGTCGCATGTGAGATAGGGTGCAACTCAGGTGCGCTCTCTCATACCTCCGCGCTGATCGCCTCCGACGCCAGACATTCGACACCGCCCGAACCGAGCAGCGCTGCTCAGCTTGTGCTGGACGGATCGCGGTTGTTCGAGCCGGCCCTCGCTCCGGTTCCCCGCAATCGCGCGACTTTGCTGAGAAGGTCGAACCAGAAAGGCGCGCCGAGGCTGATCGCAGCGATCGTGATGGCCCATCCGAGAACCGTCTTTAGCCATGCCACCCAATCCTCGGGTAGCCCGTACCACCCGATGGGAAAGTCATTCAGGTCTTGAGAGACATTCGGCATCTCGTCGGTTGATGCGGCAGCTTCTGTAAGCGTTACCGCTTGCGCCGCCAGCTGCGAGCGCAGGATGTCATTGCGCCAAAGCTCCTCGACGAAGTGGATGGAGCTGGCGTTGGTCGCGATCGTAACGGCCGCGGCGATAACAAAAATGATGACCTTGACGCGCCGCGCATACCAACCCGACATCCGCGACATGCCTTCGTCAAACCATGAGGCCAGGCGGTCTTTGAGGGTGTTGGCCGCATCTTCGCCTTCCGTCAGCCAAGTATCCAAGATCTCTTTGAGAGGATGATCATCGCTGATCTTTCCGACAATACCTCGCACGTCGTCCGCCGTGCAGGTGACATACGACTTCGACGCATTGTCCCGCGCAATCAGCTCGAGGAGTACGGTACTCAGCGTCTTCGGATCAATATAGGATGGCAGCTTGCCAGCCTTGGCCAGGTTCGCAATCAACGGATGGCGGTAGACGCGCTGGGTGTATTGATCACCGATCAGCCGTTTGATCCCTGCGTTCAGGTTTTTGGAGCGGAGGCCCAGCATGCTGGCTATCCATTCCTGAACAGAGGAGGCGACGAGACTCAACACGATGTAGAAAAGGATCGTCGCCAACGCGATGTCAATTGCGGGATGGTCTAACATTCGGGTCTCCATCGTTCACGAGACAAACATTAGGTGACTTGCTTTTCGCACTTTGCTTCTGCGATCACAAACCGCCTGTCTGGGCGCGATGCGACGCACGAAACACGATTCCCGCTAAGGGTCGGTGCTTTCTTGGCGCTCTTGGATCAAGGTCTCCACGTGGGCGAGGTCGTCTCTTAGGTCTTCAGCGTGCGCGTTCGTGCTCTCCGTCTCGGGGTAGATCGTCAGGGCCGCCTCATAGGCCGCCTTTGCTTCAATGAGGTACGCCGTACCGTCGTCGCGCTCACCCAGCAAAAGCAGCGCGTTGCCAAGATTGCTTTGGGCCATGGCCCAATAGCGTGGTGCGCGCTCTCTGGTCCACTCTTCCAACGTCGCCTGGAATGCGGTAACGGCCTGCTCCAAATGTTGGGTCTCGCCTTCCGCGAGGCTTAAGCGCACGAGTGCCGAACCTAAGCTGTTCTGTCCTGCCGCCCAATAAAACGGGACGCGTTCGCGAGTCCATTCTTCCAGGGTTGCCCGAAAGGCTGTCACCGCGGCCTCGGCATCTTCTGCATCACCGCTTCGGTCAGCCAAACGCATCAGGGCGTTGCCTAGGTTGTTTTGACTCATGGCCCAATCAAGTGGCACGTCATCGCGTGTTCTTTCTTCAAGCGCTGCGCGGTGGGCATCGACAGCAAGCTCGAAGCTCTCGGTGTCCATCTCGCGTTCGCCCAGGCGCATGAGGGTGTTGCCCAGATTGTTCTGCGTTTCCGCCCAGTCCAGCGGCGCGCGCTCGCGCGTGCGCTCTTCAAGCGCTGCATGCAGCGCTGTCACCGCCTCTTCGAAGTGTTCGGTTCCGGTGCTGCGCCCGCCCAGTGCCGTCAGTGCGTTCCCCAGATTGTTCTGGGCCATCGCCCAGTCGAGCGGCAGGCGCTCACGCGGTAGCTCCTCCAGCGCTGCCCGGTAAGCAGCAACGGCCTGTTCCAGGAGTTCGGGATCGGTTTGCCACTCGCCAAGGGTCGCCAGGACGTTGCCCAGGTTGCTTTGGGTCATCGCCCAGTCGAGCGGCGCGTTATCGCGCGACCATTCCTGCAGCGCCGCGCGATAGGCTCGGGCTGCTTCTTCAAGGGAAACGAGGTCGTTTTCGCGGCGCCCGATCATGGCGAGCGCGGTGGCAAGGTTGTTCTGGGTTATGGCCCAGGCATGTGGAACATCGGCGCGGCTGCGCTCCTCCAGCGCCACACGGAAGGCCATCACCGCCATCTCCAGGCTGTCGGTATCCGCCTGGCGTTCACCCATCCACATCAGGGCGACGCCCAGATTGTTCTGGGTAGACGCCCAGTCGAGTGCGTCACTGTCGCGGGACTGTTCTTCCAGTGCGGCACGGAAGGCGGCAACGGCTTGCTCGAGCCGGGTCGTGTCAACCTGACGTTCACCCAACGCTGTGAGGGCGTTGCCCAGACTGTTCTGCGTCTTCGCCCAGTCAGATGGCGTTCGCTCGCGGCTGAAGTGATCGAGTGCTGCGCCGCAGGCGGCAATCGCGTTATCCAGTGATGCGTTGTCGGCAAAGTCCTCGCCGTGGTAACGCCAGTTCAGACAGGCTTGGACAAGGTCGGAGCCGCGCTGGTCGAGGTCGTCGGCCGGCAACAGCTGTTCGGCTTCCTGGTAGTGGCGGGCCGCTTCGGCGTATTGCAGACGGGCTGACTCGATCTTTGCCTGTTCGCGCGCAAGGGCTGCCTCCTCGCGTTGCTGACCGGCCAGCACCTGAGCCACCGCCTCGCGCTTTTGACGTACGAGCGCGCGGGCTTCTTCCAGCTTGGCCACGGCAAGGTCATAGTTCGGTGCATTCTCCAATGCCGATGCCGCCTCGTCGCGCAGACGTTGGACGTCGGGATCGGAGACACGAAACCGGCTTACTTCTTCCAGTAGCTGAACGTGTTGTTCTGCGATCGCAGCGAACCGATCGGCGAGTTGTTCCGGCTCGACGGGCTGCTCGTTCAGGATCTCAAGAAACGTGGCGACGGCTTCTGCCTGAAACTGGCTGTTGGCGGGAACGATGGCCGCCAGTTGTGTCAACAGCTCATCGCGGTCGCCGGCCTCAGGCGATGCGGCGAGCTCGACCAATTGGACGACTTGCTCGTGCGGCATGCCGCAGATGATGTTGATCGTGCTCTCGGTGACGTCTTGACTGACGCTGGAGCAGTTCGCCTGCAATCTGTCCCCTATAATCTGCGAGGTGGCAGGCGCGGACGGCAAAATCATTGCCAGCGCGATGACGCAAGCTGCCAGTGCGCCGTTGTGCGTCACTCACAATCTCCTGTGACGGTTGCGTCGACATTGATCTGGCTTCCCGAGACGTCGCCGGTGACAACCGAACCTTGAATGCAGTCGTTACGGGAAAAGAAGGCGGCGTAAGCGAGGAGGGCAAGCCCAATGACGGCCAAGGCCAGAGCCGGCTTTGACAGCGACGCCTGTTGGATCGTAACGCTGTCGCCGATGTGGACGTTGCCGCTTGGCGTTGTGCTGCTACTGGTGCCTGCGGCTTTGCGGCTGTTCTGTCGATCGCGCCTTTCAAGATAGAATTTGACGACTGCCCACATGCCGCCTGCCGCGGTCGCGATGGCGCCGAAAATCCAGCTCAGCAGTTCTTTGTTGTCGGCCAGCCATTCCACGATGTCTAAACCTTCCGCGTCATGCCGCGAGCAAGGTCCCGGCATTGTCGCGTATGCCTTCTGCCACCCGATCCGCCAGCGACATGACGGTCATGTAGGGGTTGACCTCGGAGGAGCCGGGAAAAAGGCTCGAATCAGCGCAGAACAACCATGGGATGTCGTGCACCTGGCCCCATCCATTGGTCACGGAATCGGAGGAGTCGCGACCCATGCGGCAACCGCCCATCATGTGGGCGCTGGAGATGGGTATCTTGCCCATGCGTAGCTCGCGCATGGTCACGAGTTCGTCGATCTTGTCCTGCATCGACGCTTCAATCACCGGTATCGATGCTCCGGGTACATGAACGCGCGCCGCGCCGGCGGCGAAGAAAATTCGGGCCGCGACGCGTTGTGCGCTGACGAAGGCCTTCTTAACATCGTCGGTGAAGGTGTAGTCGACCTGCGGGTTGCCATCGTCGTCGACTGTGATTCTGTTCTCCGGGATCGCCTTGTCGCTTGCCAACACCAGGATCATCTGCAGGCGTGTAAAGTCCGCAAGGAAGGCGGAATGCTCAGGCCCGAAGGAAGCGATGTTCTTGGCGGTCGTGAACGGGAAGTACATGCAGGTTTCGAGAAGGTAGTGTTCCGACTTCTCGAAATCGTCGCAGTAGTAGGTCTTTGGAAAGCCGTAGAAATTGGTGATCGGCTTGTCGTGCTGTGCCACCAGGGTGAGCGCCGGGTGGCACGTGAAAAAGCGTCCCAGCGCCGGAAAGCTCACCGGCAAGTTGGAGCGCTGCATCAGCGCTGACGAGTTGACCGCGCCACCGCAGACGATCACCACTTTGGCGCGGATCAGATAACGGCCCGGCGCCCAGCTGGGCGGCTCGCCAAGGGGCAGGGTCTTAACCTCGGCTTCAACGCAACGCTCACCGATCTTCTCGACCCGACAATGGGTAACGACCTCGACACCCTGTTGTTCGGCCTGGGGCAGCTGAACGCGGTTCGTGCCTTGTTTGGCTTGGTTGGGGCATCCCATGTTGCAGGCGCCTGAACCCAGGCAGCCTTTGATGTTGACTGGGAACTTGCGCGCGTTCAGGCCGAGCTTGTCGCAGCCTATGCGGAACAGTTCGTTGTTCTCGTTGATCAGGTTGTCGTCGAGGATGTGGACGTTGTTTTCCTGTTTGTACTTCTGCGTGCGCGCGATGATGTCAGCATAGGTAAGGCCGGGGACCGCCCAACGCTCAGCGACATGTTCCGGCAGTTCGATCGAGGTGCCGGTGTAGACCATCGTCGAGCCGCCGTAACCGCGTCCGAAGGCACAGGTCATCTCGCGACCTTCGGTCAACAGACCACCGGATTCGAAATAGAGCTTGTTGGCCATTTGCAGCTCGCGGCCCGTGAACTCCTCGTCACGGAACTTCGGACCCCACTCAAGAACGGCGATCGTCTTACCTTCGCCGCACAGGGCACTCAGCTCTCGCGCAACCGTCCCGCCACCGGCGCCCGAGCCGATGATGATGATGTCGTAGTCTTTCTCGATCATGGCTGCGCCGCTTTCTCTTGTAATAACAGCTCGTTGCCATGGCGCAGATCCGGGTCGTACTTGACCTTCTTTGCGATCGCCAACTGGCCGTAGTAACCCATGAAGATCAGTGTCTTCAGGCCCCAGAATCCGGCGCGGAGCAGTTTGATCGGCGCGTTCTCGAAGCGCAGCAGGATCCAGGTCTGCGCCGAGGCGGGAATGCGTTCGAAGGGTCGGAAGAAAACCGGTGCCGGCAACCAGCGAAGCACAAGGAGAAAGAGCCGCACCTGGAGCCGCTCCATGTTGGAACGGCGTAACAGCATAAGCCGAATGATCATCCGGAAGCGCTTCTGACCACGCTTGTCCAGGTCGGCCACACCCGGCGCGACAGTTTGGCCCAGGTGCAGCAGAAAACGCGCCTGGCGTTCGCTGAAGACTTTCGGGTTATCAGCCATTCGTCGCCCCCTTGCCGCTGCCGTCGGGACGCCAAAGCTCGTCGTGCCGGCGATGGGCCTCCGTCAATCCATCCTTGAAATAGGTCTCGTAATAGGGGACTTCCGGATAGTGAACCTGCAACCACACGCCGGGCACGTGGATCGCCTCGCAATGGGCGGGAAAGCGTCCATGGGTGTCGTAGATGTAGTTGCAGACGTCGCGCACGCAGTTGATGACGTCGTCGCTGTAGGAGTTTGCCTCCTCAAGATAACGGTCGCCGAAGTCGTCCTTGTAGATCTTCTGGAACGTGTCGCGGTCGTTGTAGACGCCGCCGGGACCAAACTTCCCGGCGATCACGGCATCGACGGCGTCCGCCATAGACGGGTAGTTGGGCGGACACTTGGCCCGTATCAGGAAACTGCCGTCGTGTTTGAGCGCAACCGCGTGGGAGCGCAGGTTCGCGAAACGCGGCAAGGGGACGTGCCAGCGAAGCAGATCCAGCACGCGCCAGCGCGGCACGACATGTTCGAAACCCAGCATCGGGCCATAGCGCGGGCTGAACTTTGGATCGCCGGTCAAGACCGGTGGGCTGATCGTCGCGTGGATCCAGGCACCCAACCCCATGGCATCGGCGACCAGGAACAGGTTCTGCAGCAGCAGGTCGGCCTCGATCTGGGTTCGCAGTGTACCGATGGCGCCAAGCGGCACCTTGAGATCCTTGTTCAAGAAGCCGTTCTCGACCCAGCGTTTGACGCCTGCGTTGCGATAGAAAAAACGATCGTCGACCAGGGTCGGGCGGGCACCGTCCGGTTGGGTCAGCAAGTACATCAACCCGTTGATGTACTGGTGTGAGAGATCGACCACGGGCATCAGAATGGTCGTGCCCGGTAGGTTCGAAAGAAAACGGTTGGAGTCGAGATAGGCGGGGAAAGCGCGGTCGCCCTCCGCGACATCGATCCGCTTGTCGATCAACTGCACCTTGGCTTCGTTGGCGCGCGCGATCAGCGTGTCGGGGTCGAAGGGATCGCCATCGGCCGGCGGCAGGTTTTTGAGAAAGTAGGTGCCGCTGTCGTTGATCAGGAAGAAGTGCGTTCCCTGAGCGTTGTCGGGGCTGCCCGCGGTACGCCCGGCCATCGTCAGGTTGGGCTTGGCCATCACGGGATCGCCTGTGTTGGGATCGGAGAACGGGCGATCCGGCATGGTGAGCCCGGTACAGCCCGTGGCGGCGATCAGGACAGCCTCTTCGAGTGCGTCGAGCGGCACCGGTGGCGAGGCGGATTCGTAGGTCATGGAGCCCGCAGCGATCTTCTTGATGCCGCGGGGAACGCGGTGTGTGCGTCGCTGCCACATGGTCTCGAGCAGGGGTCTAGCGAGAAGTGCGTCGAGGCCGGCATGACCGGTTGTGTTCATGCTCATGACTTGTCGTCCTCGTCGTCGTCACCGCCGAGCCTTCCGCGAACGCCTTCCCAGATCCCCGCCAGAATGCCTTCCGGCGTCGTGCTGTAGTTGGGTAGAGCAAAGCGGGTGATCGCGGCGTCGATCACGGTCGGCCTGCCGGACGCGAGCGCGAGCTTGAAGGCTTCTTCGAACTCTTCGAGCGACTCCGCGCGGTAACCCTCCGCGCCGCAGGCCTTGGCGTAGGCGGCATAGTCGGGATTGTCGAAGTCGGTCAGACCGCACTCGCGAAACGCGGCGATCTGATAAAGCTTGATCAGCTTGAACTCACCGTCATTGAAGATGATCCAGATGACCGGGATGTCGTACTGGACGGCAGTGAGAAGCTCGAAACCCGACATCAAATAGCAACCGTCGCCGCAGCCGACGATGACGGTCCTGTCGGGTTCGGCGATCTTGACACCGAGCGCCCCGTTGGTGTTGCCAGCCATCGGTCCGTACATGCCGGGCTTGCGGAAGTTCTGTCCGTCGCGCAGCTCAAGGTAGTAGCCGAGCCAGGCGAGGTGAGCGCCGGCATCGGCAAGCACGACGGCGTTGTCGGGCATCAGCTTAGAGACACTCTGCGCCAGCTCGCCGGGGTGCAGCCGCCGTAGAACGGCGATAATCGTCTCCTCGTCGTAGTCCTGGGTGTCGAACTCCATGGTCGGCATGGGGTCGAGGGTATCGGACATCTTGTCGTAGAGCGCCTCGACCGCCAGCTTGGCGTCGCCGACGATGGCGTGGTCGGACTTGTAGACCTTGTCGATCTCGACCGGGTCGATGTTGATGTGGATCAGCGTCTTGCCGTCGAACAGGCCCTCGCGGAAGTCGAAGGTCGCGTGCTGGGCAAGCGAGTTGCCGATGGCCAGAATGACATCGGCCTCAAGAAAGGTGTCCCAGGCACTCTTGTGGCCGCTGTCGCAGAACACGCCGACGGCCAGGGGGTGCTCCTCGGGCACGATGCCTTTGCCGTCGAGCGTCGTCAGCAGCGGGATCTGGTAGCGCTCCAGCAGACGGCGCAACGGTTCACCGGCGCGGCTGCGTATCGCGCCAAATCCAACCAAGGCCGCGATGCGCTTGCCGTCTTCGAGCGCCCGGACCAGAACGTCGGCGACCTCGGCCACACGCGCCGTTTCAGGCACGACCGGATTGATGTCGAGCCGGATATCGCGGTGGTTCTCGACCTCCATGCCGGATGCCGTCAGGTCCTCTGCGACGGCGATGTGGACGGGGCCGGGGCGGCCCTCGAACGCGATGTTGACCGCCTCCTCAAGCATGTCCGAGGTCTCGGCGATATCCTTCAGCAAGTAGGACTTCTTGGTCGTCGCCGCCATCATGGCTTGGGAGTCCGGTGTTCTGTTGAGCCCGGAGGTCTCATTGAGCCCACCCATGCCGCTCCATTCGATCGACGAATAGCCGGTGATCGCCAGAACCGGATAGGAGTCGGTCAGCGCCACCGACAAACCGGAGATCAGGTTGAACGCCCCCGGACCGGCCGTCGCAAAGCAAACGCCCAGATTGTCCGTGAACATGGCATAGCCGCAGGCCATGAAGGCGGCCGCCTGTTCGTTCTTGGTGATCATGCCGCGGATCTTCTTTGAATTGTCCAGCGCCACCATCATGCCGGCGGCATTCTCACCAGCGCCGCCGAACACGGCGTCGACACCCAGGTGTTCCAGGTTCTTGACGATCGATTCGTAAACTCGCATCCGGCCCCTCCTTATCGCTCGGACGGTAACGCGCGCCATGGCGCAAAGGCGCTTTGGTCGCTCGGCACGACCGACGCCAACTCGGGAAAATTGCGCAGGATGATGCTGGTCATCCCATTCTCCAGCACCCAAGCGATGCCGAGCGGTGAATAGATTTCAGGCCGGAAGTCGACGTTCAGAAAGCGGTCGCTCTGCAGACGCCGCGTCGCCATCAGAATGAAGATCCGGAACGCGGTGTCGCTGAAGCCAAACCCGGACGGCGGGTTTTCCGCCAACAGGCCGACCATGGCATCGACGTGGTCGATCGACTTATAGACATCGCGCAGCTGGCGCACCGACTCGCCGTCTGCGGTGATGTCTTCCCATCGTTTGATGCGCGGCTTGTGTAGGCCCTCACGGAACGCGTTGTAGCGCGGAATGCCGCGTGTTCTCTCCCGCATGATATCGACGACGGACAAGTCGACCGTCTCGCCGTTCTCGCGCACAAAGTTCTGCAGCGCGCGGGGATAGTTGTGCAGCGTGATTGCACCAGGATGCGCAATGCCCAGGGAGTAGATGACATTGCCGAGTTCGAGGCGGCGCAGGACGTCGTCAGTCTTCGCCCCCTGTATGTCATCGAAGCTGCCGGCTTCGACGAACGACCCATCGGTTCGATTGTAGAAGCGATAGTCGTCGGGTAGCAGCGGATGCATGCGGTAGACGGTCGTGAAGTCCTCTGTCAGCGAATAGGGCGCGGTGTGGTGGTCGGGCTGGGTTTCGGGGATCCCCTTCAGCGCATGAACATCCGTGAGCCACAGGCCAAACTGGGTTAACGGATCCTTCGGCGCGCCGTACCAATTCGACTTGAGGCCGATGTCGATCACCTCGGTGGCGAGGATCGCCGGCGTCCACTCGACGGTGTGGATCTTTGCGATCAGGGCCGCGACGACGAGACGCGCCGTGTTGAAAACCCTGTCGTCGCTCCAATAGGGATACTCGTCCCGCAGCGCATCGCAGATGGCGTTGTGCTCGCGTGCAAACAGGGTGTGGAGGGCGCTCAGACCCAGCCACCACGCTTGATTGAAGCCGGTCAGCTCGAAGCTGTTGGCGTCGAGAGGTAGATAACCGTCATCCAGGCGAAGCTTGGGACCCTCGCGCAGCGTCTGTATCAGTTTGTCGTCTGTGCCGTAGACCTCCGAGGCATCCCACCAGTGGGACACCATGTTGGTGAACACCGGCGCATCGCGTCCCGCGGCGGGGTCGGCTTCGGCAAGCGCGTCGTCGCCGGCAATGCGCATTTCGGATTCCCACGGTCCATCCTTGACGTTCTGCCAGGTCATGCCGTCAGGTAGGGAGACCCGTATATCGTTTTCGCCCAGACGGTGGCGTTTGTGCTGTACCCAGTCGTGGACCTGGAACTGGATCCAGGCGGCAGCCAACACGTTCAGGGTTGTCGCCGGGACGAAGTTCTCGCGGCGCAGCAGTGTCTGACTGACGGTTACCGGGTTGGGCTCGTCGATCAGGTCAGGCAGATAGGCCGCCTTGATGTTGCGGCCGAAGGTGGCGCCGACAGCGCCCATCCGTGGCGCGGATTGATCATTGTGACTGCCGTCGAACATCCGGCGCGTACGGACCTCTTCGGGAACCGCGCCTGGTGGCGAGGGATCGGCTTGCGGTGGCGCCTCGCGCGGCGCGGTATCGATTAGGTTTTTCTGACGCAGTTCGTGGCGGAGCAGCGACAGGTTCAGCAACGCCATCATCACCGGCAGTCTGTGCCACTCCCAGCGCCGGTTGATCAGCTTGAAGATCGCAGACGTTACGCGCGTGGCGATGCGGTTGCGCAGCGGCGGATCCTCGTGGAAACGCAGGCCGCCTCGATGCGCCGCGCTTGCCTGGTAAACCGCCTTGCGAGCGCGGTTGATATGGCCGAGCGGTCTGAAGTCATCGGTCGTGTGCCACGGATTGAAGTTGATCTGCTCAACGGCGCGCACGGTCTCCGCTGCTTCGGCCGAGCGCGTGTCCTGGCGCGGGATGACCAGTGTAGCAACGACGATCGCCGGTGAGTCGCTCAACTTCCACTCACCGGCGGCATCCTCAACTGGGGTCTTCTTCTCGTCGACGTACCGCTGGATACAGAACTCGTAGTCCACATCGTCACCGGCGAGACGCTCGGCAAACTCGCGGCTGAGGAAATTGGGATCGTCGCCGGGCGCTGTCACCGCCGATGCGGCACCGCGTGCGGGACGAACGAAATAGCGCACTGGGCCGGCGCTGCCCCACAACATGGCGCCGCGGCTCCAGAAGCTCTCCAGCGCGAGGCTCAGAACTTTGCGCCTGGCGCCGGCCAGCACGTTACGGAACATGCGCACGGTTTCGCCGGGCCCGACCGCCGCCATCAACTTGATGATACCGGCCACTCGATTACCCGCCACGGCGTTGGCGAAGGCAACAAACTGATCGGCGTCGCGGGCGTGCGACACCGGAAAGTTGGTCATCAGGAGGTCATGAATCTCATCGTCGGAGACCACGACGCGCACGGCCATACCACGAAGATCACGGCTCTTATCAGCCTGGTGAATGCCGCTCGCGTTGGACAGACGGACGGTCGCCGGGTACGCGGCACCTGGACGCATGAAACCCTGCTGCAGGTCTTCTGGAAGATTATCAGCGACGAGGAAACGAGCGTTGGTGACCGCCAGGATGGGCTTGGCGTGAAACGTTCGATCTATGCTTAACGCCGAGCTCTTTTTCTTAAGCTTGACCTGGACACGCATGATGTCCTCTGCAAGCTTTTCGAAGCTGGCGCGCTCAGCCTCAGCCGAGCCACCGTGGAAATGTTCCCACTGCGTACTGTTCTGCATCGGACCCACCACAAGGGCGCTCGACCGATAACTGACAGGTAATTCCCCAAGTAACGAAAATCGTACCTCCGTTTCATCGTGAATGGAACTGCATCTCTTCCAGACGTTCTTGTTGGCCGAAATTCGACACTTGGAACGGAAGTCTTGGCAGACGGGTTTTCTACCCACCTCAGCTGAGTTGGACAGGCGGGACGTCACGGGATGTCCCACCTCTCCGATCGGCCCCTGACGCCGCCTCTTGCCGGGACGGGGGCATCGGGTAAGGATCGACGACCCAGAAATTGATCGGGCGACGGTCCGGCGGCGCATAGAGAGGCATTCATGAATACAGACGCGATTCCATCCAACGCTCGCGCGGTCATTGTCGGCGGTGGTGTCATAGGCTGCTCGGTGGCCTATCACCTGGCCAAGCTTGGCTGGGAGGACGTCGTTCTGCTTGAGCGCAAGCAGGTGAGCAGTGGCACCACCTGGCATGCCGCCGGTTTGGTCACGACCCTTCGCGATACCGAGGCGCAGACCCGTCTGGCGCAGTACTCGCTGAAACTCTATAGCGAGCTGGAGGCCGAAACCGAGCAGGCGACCGGTTTCATCCGCTGCGGCTCAATCCAACTTGCCATGACCGAGGATAAGGCCGAGGAGATGCGGCGCGGCTGCGCGATGGCGCGGACGTTTGATGTCGAGAACCACGAGATCTCGCCGGCGGAGATCAAGGAGAAGTTTCCGCTCGCCCAGGTCGACGATCTCGTGTGCGGCTTCTGGTTCCCGGAGGATGGCCGGGTCAACCCCGCCGACGTCGCCCAAGCGCTGGCCAAGGGCGCGCGTCAGCGCGGCGTGCGTATCTTCGAGGACACGAGGGTCACGGGCCTGATCAAGGAGAACGGCCGCGCGGTCGGCGTCAACACCGAGAAGGGTGACGTGCGCGCCGAGGTCGTCGTGTTGTGTCCGGGGATGTGGGGCCGCGAGGTCGGGCTGATGGCCGGTATCGATCTGCCCTTGCAGGCGGCCGAGCACTATTACCTGATTTCCGAGCCGATCGAGGGCCTGCACAACATGCTGCCAATCCTGCGCGATCCCGGACGCAGCATCTACGCGCGCGAGGAGGCGGGCAAAATCATGCTCGGCATCTTCGAGCCTGACGCCGCGCCCTGGGGCGTTGACGGTATTCCCGAGAGTTTCTGTTTCGACGAGATCCAGCCCGATTGGGAGCGCATGGAGTCGCATATCGAGCGCGGCATGCAGCGTTTGCCGATCCTGTTTGAGACCGGCATCCGCCAGTTCTTCTGCGGCCCCGAATCGTTCACGCCGGACCACAATTATCTGATGGGCCGCGCGCCTTACATCGACAACCTCTACGTCGCCTGCGGCTTCAACTCGCTCGGCATCCTGTCGGGCGGCGGCGCAGGTTACGTGATGTCGCATTGGATCAACGACGGCGTGCAGCCCTACGACATCTGGGATGTCGACGTCCGCCGCGTCCTGCCGTCCGACAACAACAAATCCTTCGTCGTCGATCGCATCGTCGAATCGCTTGGCATCGCCTACCAGATGCACTGGCCGAACCGGCAGTGGGAGACCGGGCGCGACGTCAAACGCTCCATCCTGCACGACCGCATGGCAGCGGCCGGCGCCTGTTTCGGCGCCGGGGCCGGCTGGGAGCGGCCGAACTGGTTCGCGCGTGAGGGGCAGGAGCCGGTCTATGACTATGATTTCGGCCGCCAGAACTGGTTCGACAACAATGCCGAAGAGCACCGCGCCGTGCGCGAGGCGGTCGGTGTCTTCGAACAGTCGTCGTTTGCCAAGATCCTGGTCCAGGGCCGCGATGCGGAAACCGTGCTGAACCGGGTCGCCACCGCCGACATGGCGATGCCCGTGGGCAATGTGGCCTACACCCAGTTCCTGAACGCGCGCGGCGGTGTCGAGGCTGACCTCACCATCACGCGGCTTGCCGACGACACGTTCATGGTGGTGACGGCGGCGTTCACGGCGACCCATGTGAAGGCCTGGATCCACGAGAACATCGGCGACGACGCATTCTGCGTGATCACCGACGTCACCGGCGCTTATGCCATGCTGAACGTGCAGGGTCCCAACGCGCGCGCCCTGCTGTCCGAGATCTCTAGCGCCGACTACTCGAACGAGGCGTTTCCCTTCGCCACCATGCAGCAGGTCGAAATCGGCTACCAGAACGCCATGGCGATCCGCATCTCCTATACCGGCGAACTCGGCTGGGAGCTCTACGTGCCGACGGAGATGGCGTTGCCGGTCTATGACCGTTTGGTCGAGGCGGGCGTCGCGCACGGGCTGAAGCACTGCGGCTATCACACGCTCAACAGCTTGCGCATCGAAAAGGCGTATCGCGAATGGGCCCACGACATCGGGCCGCTGGATTCACTGATCGATGCCGGTCTCGCCTTCACCTGCGCCTGGGATAAGCCCGGCGGTTTCATCGGCCGCGAGGCGCTGCTCGAGCAGCGCGACGCCGGGGTGCCGCGGCGGCGTCTGGTGCAGTTCCTGCTCGACGACCCCGAGCCCATGCTGACCCACAACGAACCGATCCTGCGCGATGGCGAGCGGGCCGGCTATACGCTGTCGTCGGGTTACGCCCACACGCTGGGCGGATGCGCGGCGATGGGCTTTCTCAGCTGCGAGGATGGCGTCACGGCGGACTACGTCGATGCCGGCAGTTATCGCATCGAGCAGGCCGACCGCGTCTATGACGCGCGCGCCTCGCTGACGCCGATGTACGATCCCAAGAACGCCCGGATACGCTGCTGAGACCTGCCGCCGGCGCTCTTATCGCAAAACCGGCTTTTGAGAAGGGAGTGGGCTGGAACCGGTTCTGACCAAGTGGTCGACGGCCTGGTCAGACTGGTCGCGGTGCCGCGCCGGGAGATGTGGCCTGGACGTTCTGCCTCACATCCATCTGTCGGCGAACGAGATCATCGAAGATCATGCAGAAGAGCTCCCGCTCGGACGTAATGTCGAGCTTGGAATAGAGCCGGTGCTTGTGGTTGCGAACCGTGCCGGCGCTGATGCTGAGTGCGTCGGCGATGCGGGCCGTGGGCTCGCCGGTCAACAGCCGTGACACGATGTCGACTTCGCGCTGGGTCAGATCATGGCTAATGGCGAACTGGGCCCGCCAGTCCTCGGCCGGCAGGTACATGTAGCCGGGCGACACGTGCTCGAACACCACGCATGTGCCACCGGGCGCGATCGCGTTCGACGGCGCAAGCGTCTCCCAATGCAGGATGAACTCCGGCGCGATCCGGCGCGAACCTTGTGCCGACCTGCCGGCCGCCGACACGAAGTCCGCCTCGCTTTCAGGCGTGATGTTCGTGATCCAGTCAGCCGTGCGGAACAGGATATGTCCCCCCGCATCAAGGATCATCATGGCCGCATCCGACTGCTCAAGGGTATAGCCCGTACTCGCACGCAGGCTTTGGTTCACATGAAGCCGGTGGAGCTGGTCCAGGGTCGCGTGGATATCACGCGCTTGTGCTGTATCCGCTGAGGAAAAACCGCGCTCGCCCCGGTCGAGACAAAGCGCGATGCTCACACCGCCAATGGCCGGCAACAGGAACACCAGTTCATCGCGTATGCGCGCGGTGTTGAACATCTCATCATGGAACAATGTGTCCTGAGCGTTCTGGCGTAACTCATCGAAGGTAATGACCGCTTCCGACGTTCCGCGCCGGACCATGCGAAGCAGCGGGTCAATCCGGTAAAAGGTCTTCAGATAACTCGCGACGGCCTGCTCCGTCATCGAGCGATTGACAAGGAATTTCGGCTTCGCGTAGCGGGCATAGCGGATCACCAGCCACCGGTTGCAGCCGAAGAACTGAGCTACGCCTTCTGCAAGGCTGTCATAGAAACCGTCCCCGCCGACCCGTTCGAGAACCGATGCAAGGCCTGTGACAAGCTCCCGATAGCCGTCCGAGGAGGGTTGTTGCCGACCTTCCGTAATGTGTTTTGCGCGATCCACGAAAACAGCATAACCGTCTGAAATCCCAGTGCAAAGTCGGTGCCGCAGGGAGATCGACGAACAACGGAATGACAGTTGTCACCATTGAGTTTCGCCGTCCCGATCGTTCTTCTTGGGATTTGGTCCAACCGAGGAGAGCCTATGCCTCACCACGACGGTGACCACGCGCCGGAAGCACGCCGAAGCGACACAATCGACCATGTCCGTCACGGGACGATCTGTTAGACACTCTTGGCCGACGAAAAAGACGCTCTCTCTCGCCGGCTTCGCCACATTGCCTATTGATCACCTTTTTCTTCCAACACGCCAGCAGCAGGAGACATAGACATGCCCGCCCCAAAAATCTCTGATAGTGAGTTCGCCGATCGCCGCCGTCGCGCGCAGGATCTGGCTAAGGAGATGGGGCTAGACGCCCTTGTTGTCTGGTCGCGCAGCGGCCACTCCGTGGAGGCCTATGGCGATCTCTACTATCTCACCAACTTTCTCTCGCTGTTCCCTTGCGTGCCCGACCGTGCCACCTGGTCGAGCCGTGGTCACGGCGCCCTGATCCTGCCGGTGGACGGTGAGGCCATCCTGATCACCGATTATCTTGATGATCCCGAGGACAGGATAAAGGTCACGGATGTGCGCCTGTCCATCGACCTTGCCGCCGGTGTGGCCGACGTTCTGCGCGACACAGGGCTTCTGGACAAGCGGTTGGGCATGGTGGGCATGATGTCGTTCCTGGTCAGCGCGCAAAAGCGCATGGAAAGCCGCGCCGGACAGAAGATCGAGTTCATCGACGCGGACAACATTCTCGATCGGCTGCGGCTGATCAAGAGCCCGGCCGAAATCGCGCAGATGCGCTGGTCGGCGGGTGTCGGGGTCAAATGGATGGACGCAACGATGGGTGCGGTCGTCGAGGGCAACACCGAAGGCGATGCCGTGGGTGCGGGCCTCAGGGTGCTGGCTGCGAATGGCGGCACGCAACAGGATATCGCGATCGCGAGCGGGCCCAATTCGATCCGCTACATGGGCAGTTCCGGCATGCCGCATTGGAACGTGACGCGTCCGCTAGAGACGGGCGACCTCGTTCATATCGATCAGTGGGGTCCCGTCGACGGCTACTACACGGACTTCGCCCGTTCGACGGTCGTTGGTGGCAAACCGAACGACGGCCAGCGCGAGCTTCTGGACGGCAACGTCGCGCTTATTCATCACATCATCGATGGAATTCAGCCTGGCCAGACAACATTCGGCGATCTCTACAAACGTGGCTCGCGCTGGCTGGACGACAACGGTTTCGCCAACCACAAGACGACCGGCGACGAAACCAACATGTTCAGCCAGCTCTTTCCCTGCTTCGGCCACGCCCTCGGCCTCGGCATCGACGGACCCTGGATAACCGAAGACGAGACGACCGTCGTCGAGCCGAACATGACGCTTGCTGTGGAGGCGGTGATCAGCAAGCCGCGCGTCGGTGCGTCGAACTTTGAGGAGAATATTCTGGTAAGGGAAACCGGTGCGGAAATCCTGACCGACGGCTGCGAAAGCAAGCGCTGGGGCTGATTTCCGCCGGTGAGGGCCACGCCAGCTCACCCTTTTCTTTAGGGCGAGGCTGGCCGGCTCTTATCTCGCGAGGGCCGCTTGCTGCGTCGACTCAACCCGATGCCGCCTGCTTCATCTCCTCCAGCCGCGCCAGCGCCAGCTCTCGCGACGGGAACATGTCGGGATCGAACCCGTCGGGCTGTGCCGAGGCGCCGGACCCCTCGTCCGATGGATCCGGTTCGGTGTAGCGCACCGTACCGAGCGAGCGGGTGACGTTGACCTTTTTGCCGCGATGGGCGAATGCGACCCAGGCCTCCGGCCAGACCCGACAGTTACGGTAATTGACGATGAAGTACCACTTCCGCCCGGTCGACTCGATCAGCTCGTCGAGGACATCGTAGAACTGATTGACGATCTGATTGCTGCTGAACGCGAAATCGCTGAAGTCGATCTCGATCATGTCGCTGTCGGTCGGGATCTTGATGCGCTCGGCATAGGACTTGTACGCCTCGGGCGTGACATTCTCTTCGGCGGTCGCATGGGCCTTGTGACCGGCGGCATAGACCGACTCGCCGAGTTCCTTGACCGCCTGCTCCAGCCGCGAACAGCCGCGCAGGGCCGTGTCCAGAAAACGCAGACGCTCATCGGGGGCAAGATCAGGAAAGTCACGCAGGATCTCCAACGACCCGCGTAACGCCGTGAGCGGCGCTATGAAGTCCTCCTCTACCTTGGTGTTGAGCGCCAAGGTGGGGTGGGTTGTGCCCTGATCTTCACTCATGATGCCAGTCCCCAGCGATCGCGATCCGATCAGATCGCCAGATACTGTTGGCGCAGATCCGCGTTATCGAGGACCTCCTGCGAGATTCCGTCGAAAACGATGTGACCCATGTCCAGAATGATGGCCCGATCAGCCAGGTGGAGCGCCGCAATGGCGTTCTGTTCGACGATGATCGTGGTGATGCCCAGATCCTTGATCTCTTCGAGCGTGCGTTCGATTTCCTGAACGATGACCGGGGCCAGCCCTTCATAGGGTTCGTCCAGCAGAAGCAGCTTGATGTCGCGCGCCAGGGTGCGCCCGATCGCCAACATCTGCTGTTCGCCGCCCGAGAGCGTCGTGCCTTCCTGCGTCCGACGCTCGCCCAGCCTGGGGAAGAGATCGTAGATACGTTCGATCGACCATCCGTGAGGCGGCGCGATGCGGGCTAACTTCAGGTTCTCTTCAACGGTGAGGCCCTGAATGATGCGCCTGTCCTCCGGCACCAGACCGATGCCGATTTGCGCGGCCTCGTGACTCTTCATCTCGTGGACCGGCTTGTGGTCGAGCCAAATTTCACCATGCATCAGCGCCGGGCTGTCGGCGCGGGCGATCGTGCGCATGGTCGACGTTTTGCCGGCGCCGTTGCGGCCGAGCAGCGCGACGATCTCGCCTTCGCGAATATCGAAGCTGACGCCTTGGACGATATAGCTTTCGCCATAATAGGCATGCAGGTCCCAGGCCGAGAAGAAGGCAGGCGCGCCGCCCTTGCCTCTTACCGGCGCGACACCCGGTACCTTGCCGCCGCTCACGTCGACATTCAGCAACGTATCGTCGCTCATAGGTGTGCTCCTCCAAGGTAGGCTTCCTGGACCTTCGGATCGCCCTTGATCTCGTCAGGCGAGCCCTCGACGATCACGGTGCCCTGCGACATAACGGAGATCCTCTTCGCGAGCGAGAAGACAACATGCATGTCGTGCTCGATGACGATCTTGGTGATGCCGCGCTCGCCAATGCGCTTCAACAGGTCGATCGTGTTGTTGGTGTCGGCGCGGGACATACCGGCCGTCGGTTCGTCGAGCAGCAGAAGGCGCGGCTCCTGAACCAGACACATGGCCAGTTCCAGTCGGCGCTTGTCGCCGCGCGACAGTGAATCGGCGGTGCTGTGGCGCTGATCGGCGAGGCCGACATCGTCCAGAACGTGTTCGGCGCTGGCGATGACATCTTCGTTGTGATCCATCCGCCGCCAGGCATTCAGCACGAAAGCACCGTCGCGTTTGGCGAATGTGGGAATCATCACGTTTTCCAGAAGCGAAAGGTGATCGAAGATCTCGGGCGTCTGGAAAACGCGGCACACACCCATCTGGTTGATCTCGTACGGGTGGCGGTTCAGCAAGGACCGACCGTCGAAATTCACCTCGCCCGTATCCGGTTCAAGACGCCCGACAAAGGTGTTCAGCAGAGTCGACTTGCCCGCGCCGTTCGGGCCGATGATGGCGTGTACCGTGCCTTCCTCGACGTCGAGATTGACGTCGTTCAGCGCCTTCAGTCCGCCGAAGTTCTTGTTGATGTGTTTGACCTCAAGAATTCCCATGACATGCCCTCACTGCGCCGGGGGCCCTGCGGGGGCCGGCTCTGTCACGTCCTCTTTGGTTCGTTTCTTACGCCTAAGCCAGCGTGAGAAGTGCTGACCGCCTTCGACGATGCCGCCTGGAAGGAAGATCACCACGGCCATGAAGATCGCACCCAGCGTCAGCAACCAGCCGTCACCGACGAACATCTGTGCCACGGAGACAATCGCTTGCTGCAACCAGTCCGGCAGGAAACTGAAGAGGTCATTCAGGCCGGCTTCGTTGAGGCGCGAGAAGATGTTCTCGAAGTACTTGATGACGCCGGCGCCAAGCAGTGGTCCGACCAGCGTGCCCGCGCCACCGAGAATGGTCATCAAAACGACCTCGCCGGATGCAAGCCAATACATGCGGTCAGCGCCGGCCAGTGGATCGACGGCCGCCATGAGCCCGCCCGCAAGGCCGGCATACATGCCGGAGATGACAAAGGCGGCCAGTGTGTAGGGCCTGGGGTTGAGGCCGGTGTAGTTCATGCGCCGCTGGTTCGCCTTGACTGCCTTCAGCATCGTGCCGAAGGGGGACCGGAAGATCCGGATCGAGACATAGAAGGCCAACAGCATGAATAGGGCGCAGAGGTAGTACCCGAAGTTGAAGGTGAAGAGCCAGTCGCCCACGCCCCACTCGACGCCGGAGCGCATCTCAATGCCGAAGAAGTTCGCGGCCGGGATGGTGCCGCCCTCGGCGGCGCCCTCGAGAATGCGCGGATCGGCAAGCGACAGCTGAAGGCCGGTTTCGCCGGCGGTGATCGGCGTCAGCACCGAATAGGCCAGCGCGAAGGACATTTGCGCGAACGCCAGTGTCAGGATGGAGAAATAGATGCCCGAGCGTCTGAGACAGATATAGCCGATGACCAGCGAGAAGAGCCCGGCCACGATGACGGACGCCAGGATCGCCGGCACCACGTTCACCGTCAGGAGTTTCATCATCCACACACCGGCATAGGACCCGACACCCAAGAAGGCCGCGTGACCGAACGATAGATAGCCAGTCAAACCAAACAGGATGTTGAAGCCCATGGCGAAGATGCCAAAGATGACGAAGCGCTGCATCAGATCCGGATAGCCGGCGTTGAAGCGCGCCAGCCCTGACGTCTCCGGAAACGGGTTGAGGATAAAGGGCGCCAGGACGACCAGCGCCAGGACAATCAGGAAGAGCGTAATGTCTCGTCGACTTAGTCCAAGCATGCGTCAGTCCTCCATCACGCCTTTTTTGCCCAACAATCCGCGTGGGCGGACAAGCAGGACGATGATCGCCACCAGATAGATGATCACCTGGTTGATCCCCGGGATGAGGTCGATCACGGCGGACATGGAGGCGAAGCTCTCCAGAATGCCGAGCAGAAAGCCCGCCGCCACAGCGCCAGGCAAGCTTCCCATGCCGCCGACGACGACAACGACGAAGCTGAGCACCAGGAAGTTCATGCCCATGTTGTAGTTGGGCGCGACGATGGGCGTGTACATGACGCCGGCCACGCCGGCGACGATGGCGGCCAGCGCGAACATGAAGGTGAAGCGCCGCCCGATATTGATGCCGAGAAGCCCGACCGTCTCGCGGTCGACCATGCCGGCACGCACCACCATGCCGAAGGTCGTGTAGCGCAGGAAGGCAAAGACCCCTGTGATGACGACGGCGGCGAAACAGAAGTAAACAAGCCGCCAGTAGGGATAGATGATGGTGAAGGGTTCAAAGCCGATCAGGACGCCGAAGTCGAACGATCCTTGGAAAGCATCCGGTGCCGGCGTCGCGATCGGGTTCGCGCCATAAAAGTACTTCACGATCTGCTGAAGCACGATGGCGAGACCGAAGGTCACCAGAATCTGTTCGGCGTGCGGTCGCTTGTAGAAATGCTTGATAAGGCCGCGTTCCATGGCGAGGCCCACCAATGCCATGACCGGAATGGCAAGCAGGAGCGCGAGTGGGACCGACCAGTCGATGATCGCCCCGCCGAACTGGGTCCCGAACCATTCCTCGACATAAGGCACATTGACAACGAGTGGGTTGCCAAGGAAGTCCGTGCGCGTCTCGTCGACGACTTCCATCGAGAGCGTGAGCAGCCTGTTCAGCGTGACGGCGCAGAACGCGCCCAGCATGAACAGCGCGCCGTGGGCAAAATTCACGACGCCGAGTGTTCCGAAGATCAGTGTCAGGCCGAGCGCGATCAGCGTGTATGCGCTGCCCTTATCCAGCCCGTTGAGAACCTGCAGGATGATCGCGTCCATCGTCCTTCCCCCCAGAAGGATCCGCCGCCCGGGCGCGGGGCGGCGGCAATGATGTCGTCTACTACCGGATCAGGACGTTAGCGCCCGTCCCGTGGAGCCCGTAAGACCGACTCCCAACCGGCGTACTCGCCGTTTAGAGCAGAACCTGTTTTGATGGGATCGCTTCGCGATTCCGTCAAGGCAAGTGAATCTGCTCTACTCACAAATAGCGAGCGGATTCAAATGGTTAGGTGGAGCTGTCAAACGCTTCCACCTAACCATGATCCGCTCTAGGAGCCTGGGTTGCAGGCGCCGAGATCGCCACCGGCGAACTGCGGGTGGTCATGCGGATACGTGACCTGGTCGACCGGCGTAACCTCGACGATCTCCAAAAGGTCGAACTCGCTATCCGGGTTCTCCTTACCGCGCACGACCAACACGTCCTTGAAGCACTGGTGGTCGTCACCGCGATAGAGCGTGCGGCCGTTGCCCAGGCCGTCGAACTCGAAGTCTTCGAGCGCCTCGACCACGCCGCAGGGATTGAAGGTGCCCGCGCGTTCGACCGCGTCGGCGTAGAGGATCGTCTGGCAATAGGCGGTGTGCGCGGCCTGGCTGGGCGGGAACCCGTACTTTGTGCCGAACGACCGCGAGAAAGCCTGCGAGCCTTCGTCGGTCAGCGACCAATGCCAGTTCGTCGAGCCGAAGATGCCCTTCACGTTCTCACCGGCACCACGCGCCATCAGGCGGGAGTAGAGCGGCACGACGATCTGGAAGTCACGGCCGTCGACCTGGGCATCGCGCAAGCCGAACTGCACCGCGTTGGTCAGCGAGTTCACCATGTCACCGCCGTAGTGCACCAGCACCAGCGTGTCGGCGCCCGACTGCAGAACCGGCGCGATATAGGACGAGAAGTCGCCGGCGCCGAGCGGCGTCAGCACCTTGTTGACGGTCTCCCAACCAACGCCCTCGGTCGCTTCCGAAATCGCCTGTTCGGTCGTGTAACCCCAGTTGTAGTCCGCCGTCAGGTAATAGGCGCGGCGGTCGTTGCCGTAGGCGTTCGCCAGCACAGGAGCCAGAGCGGCGCCGGACATGTAGGAATTGAAGAAGTGGCGGAAACCGTTGCGGCGCCGATCCTTGCCCGTGGTGTCGTTGGCGTGGGTCAGGCCGGCCATGAAGACAACGCCGGCTTCCTGACACAGCGCCTGGACGGCGACGGCCACACCAGACGATGAGCCGCCGGTGATCATGAGCGCGCCGTCTTTTTCGATCATCGACCGGGCGGATGCGCGGGCGGCATCACTCTTGGTCTGGGTGTCGCCGGTGACGAACTCGACCTTTTTGCCCAGGACACCCTGACTGGTCAGGGCTTTGGAACTGAACGTCTCCAGCATACCGTTGTCGGCGCCGGTGCCGTTCAGGTGCTCGACAGCGAGCTCATAGGCGCGCAACTGGTCCGCGCCCTCGTCGGCATACACGCCCGATTGCGGGACGTTGAAACCGAAGGTGACCGTGCTGCCGGTCGGTTCATTGGTGAAATCCGCGGCGCTTGCGCGTCGGGTAAAGATGGTCGGTGCGGCCAAGGCCACGCCTGCTGCTGCACTGCCTTTCAAAAGGCCGCGGCGGCTGGTGAAGGGTTTGCCCATATGAAGCCTCCATTGAGCGTTTCCGAAAAGCCGGTCCGAGAGCAGACGGTTGCTGCTGACATCAACGATGTCGGTTCCGGCCCTGGGAGTTGGTTCCTCCTCGCCCGACCACGCTGACAGCTTCTGTCAAATCATCAACAACTATTTGTTATTGCTAGGTTTTTTTGTAAACTAATTTGCAGAGAAATTTGTTGATTTGCAAATTATTGACAATCGGTCGACAAGCTTCGGAAACCAAAGAGGATTTCTCGGTGCCACAATCCATCCTTGGTGCGCGGATACGCCAAAGACGGCGCGAGCTTGGTGTGACCCAGGCCGACTTGGCGCGGCGGATCGGAATCTCGCCCAGCTATCTGAACCTGATCGAATGGAACAAGCGGCGGATCGCCGGCACGCTGTTGCGCCGTACTGCGCAGGCCTTGGAACTGCCGCTGGATGAGCTGGAGGACGCCTCGGAGCGACGTCTAAGCGAGACGTTGGTCGGACTTGCCCACCATCCCTTGCTGCGCGGGCAAGGTGTCGAGAGCGAGCGAACAAACGAATTGATCGGCCGATTCCCCGGCTGGGCCCGGGGGCTGGGGGCCTTGGCCCGTGCCGAGCGCGAGGCGCAAGCCCGTGTTCAGATCCTTTCCGATCGCCTGTCCAACGACCCTTACTTGGGTGAGATCCTGCACCGCATGCTGACGCGAATCGCCGCTGCGCGTTCGACGACGGAGATTCTGTCGGAGTATCCCGATCTCTCCCAGGATCAGCGCCTTCGGTTCAGTCAGATCGTGCATGACGAAGTCGGCATGCTGTCGGAGGTCGGCGAGGCGTTGGCGGCCTATCTCGAGCGGTCCGACCAGGCGGGCGAGGTTCTGACTCCGGCGGACGAGGTGGAATCCCTCTTCAGGGCGAGAGACAATTGCTTTCGCGAGATTGAAGAGGCGACGCGTCGCCTGACACTCTCGTTGGGCGAACCCCACCCGGACGCCCGCCAGGAGGAAGCCCAGGCGTTGTCGGCAGAGCATTTGGGTGATCTCGCCGACGCTTTGATCGACGATCAGCCGGAAATCAAGACGGCGGCCGCGCGCGGCCGCGCGCGGCGCGCGTTGCTGAGCTATGGCGCCGGGGCGATCGCGATGCCAATGGAGCTCTTCGCCGAACGGGCCGCCGCAGCGCGTTACGACATCGAGGTGCTGGCCGCGCAGTTTTCATCCGGGTTCGAGGCCGTGTGTCGCCGCCTGACGGCGCTGCCAGGTGCTGAGAAGGTGCCGCGTTTCGGATATCTGCGCGCCAACGCCGCCGGCACGATTATCGAGAACCTGGGGCTGCGCGGACTCGCTGTCCCCCGATATGCTGCCGCCTGCCCGCTCTGGGTTCTCTACGGCGCGCAGCAATCTCCCGAGGCCGTCATCCGACAGCGCGTGCTGTTTCCTTCAGGTGAACGTTTCGTCTTTGTCGCCCGGGCCCGTCACAAAGGTCCGAGCGGTTTCGGCAAGCCACGGCACTACGTGACGGACATGGTGGCGATGAAAGAGGAAGAGGCAGGCTATACGGTCTACCAGCCCGAGCCGTCGGCGATCGTCGAGGAGGTCGGCCCGACATGCCGGCTGTGCCCGCGGATATCCTGCCTCCACCGGGTCGAGGACCCCCTGGCCGAGTGACCTTGCCTGGGTGACCTTGAAGTTGGGAATTGCGATAGCGCCAAATTTCCCATCTAATTGAATGCAATGCTCGCGTTAGACGGGCGTCGATAAGGGGAGCATTCGAGAATCCATGGCGAAACGCGTGTTACTGGCAGAGGACGAGCCGAATATCGTTGAGTCCTTGAGGTTTCTCTTGGAGCGGGCGGGCTTTGAGGTGACGGTGAAAACCGATGGTCGGCAAGCGCTTGATGCCGCACTCGACGATGCGCCAGACCTTCTCATTCTCGACGTCATGCTACCTGAACTCAGTGGTTACGAAGTCCTGCGCCACCTTCGTGCGGACCGCCGCGCCGAAACGCTGCCGGTATTGATGCTGACCGCCAAGGGGCAGCGTTCGGACCGCGAGACGGCATTGGAATGCGGCGCCAATCTCTTCATGACGAAGCCGTTCTCTAACTCAGAGATCGTCTCGGCCGTCAAGGAGCTTACTGCCAGCGGCACCGGTTGAGTCGACGGGAAACGGGCCGGTGAGCGAAGCAAAAAACAGCCTTCCCAGCCGCAGCAAGGTTCGCGACCGCTCGGTTGTGCATCTTCTGGTCGGGATCGTGCTCTTGCTGCCGCCGGTCGTCGGTGTCTCGCATATCGACGCCAAACTCGCCGGTGTTCCGGTTCCGCTGCTTTACCTTTTCGGTGTTTGGATTGCGTTGATTGTCGTAGCGCTGATGCTTGCAGGTCCACTGAGCCGCGGTGACAAAACCCCCGCCACCGCAGAAACGACCGACGTCGATACCTAATGCTCTCCGTCGATGTCCTGCTGGCGGTGTGTCTGGGTTACGTGGCGCTGTTGTTCGCCATCGCCTTTGTGGTTGACCGGCGGACGCGCCGCAAACCGATCGCTTGGCTGCAGTCGCCGGTCATCTACACACTTTCCATTTCGGTCTATTGCACCGCATGGACCTTCTACGGCGCGGTCGGTTCAGCCGCCCGGAACGGCCTGGAATTCGTCACCATCTATCTAGGGCCGACATTGGTTTTCATCGGATGGTGGTGGCTGTTGCGCAAGCTGGTGCGGATCGGCCGGGCCAATCGGGTCACGTCGATCGCGGATCTTATCTCGTCGCGCTACGGCAAGAGCTCAGGCCTCGCCGTGCTTGTCACCGCCATCGTGGTAACCGCCACGACGCCCTATATCGCGTTGCAGCTTCAGTCCCTGACCCGCAGCTATCAGGTCATTGACACCAACGCTGACGGCTTGACCACCGCGTTCTGGATCGCCGCCGGTATGGCGCTCTTCACGATCCTGTTCGGCACCCGGAACCTTGACGCGAACGAACGCCATCACGGCGTCGTGGCGGCGATCGCGTTCGAGGCGGTCATCAAGCTGGTCGCGTTGATCTCGGTCGGGTTGTTCGTCACCTATGGTGTTGCCGACGGCCTGTCAGATGTCTTCGCCAATGTCGATGTGGAGGCCCTGGGCGGCGATGACATCTTCGGCCCGCGCTGGGTCGTGCTGATATTCTTATCGGCCACGGCCATCATCTGCCTGCCGCGCCAATTCCAGGTTACCGTGGTCGAGAACATCGACGAAAGCCACCTGAAGACGGCGTCCTGGCTCTTTCCGCTCTACCTGCTTGGCATCTGTATCTTCATCATGCCGATCGCGTTGGTCGGGATGAAGACGATGCCCGATGGGGCCAACCCCGACCTTTACGTGCTGACCATTCCATTGGCCAATCAGCACTATGAGCTGACGCTTCTTGCGTTCCTTGGCGGATTTTCGGCGGCGACATCCATGGTGATCGTCGCCATGATCGCCGTGTCGACGATGGTGTCCAACCACATCGTCATGCCGATTTTCCTTCGGGTGATCGCGTCCGATCGCGCCGTCAGCGGCGACGTTCGCGATCTGCTCTTGACCTCCAGGCGCTTCAGCATCGTCCTCGTGTTGGCGCTGGGTTACCTCTACTTCTGGCTCAGCGGCGGATCGGGTGCCCTGGCCGCAATCGGTCTGATCGCCTTTGTCGGCGTTGCGCAGTTCTTGCCCAGCCTGATCGGCGGTCTGTTCTGGCGTGGCGCGACCCGTGTCGGCGCCATCTCGGGACTTCTGGTCGGCTTTGCCATGTGGGCCTATACGCTGTTTCTGCCGAGCTTCGAGGGGCAGTTCCTGCTCAACACGTCGGTACTCGTCGACGGGCCGTGGGGCATAGAGGCGCTTCGCCCGCATGCGCTCTTCGGGCTGCGCGGACTTGACCCCCTGGTCCATGCGGTCGTCTGGAGTGTCGGACTGAACGCGCTGGTCTTCTTGGTTGTCTCGACCTTGACCCACGCTGGTGCGGTCGAGCGCCTGCAGGCCGGTCAGTTCGTCGATGTGTACCGGACGGGTGATGACACGCCGTCGAGCGTCGCCACCACGTCGGCGGGCGCCGAGGACCTGTACATTCTGGCGCAGAGGATTCTGGGCGCCGATCCTGCCCGGCGCCTGTTCAATGACCTCTCTCGATCGCAAGGGATGACCGGCGATCTGCCGCGTCCCACCGACGCCGTCATCGCCCGCCTGGAACGAGAGCTCTCCGGCTCCATCGGTGCCGCATCGGCACATGCCATGATACAGCGCATAACCGGCCGACAGACGGTCGGCATGACCGAACTGATCGACATTGCCGACGAGACGCAACAGTTGATCGTAACGTCGCGTCAGCTTGCCGAAAAGTCAGAGGAACTGGAGCGCACGGCCGAGGAGCTTCGCAGCGTTAATGAAAAGCTGCGTTCGCTTGATGCGCAAAAGGACGACTTTGTCAGCCAGGTAAGCCATGAGCTGCGCACACCAATGACATCGATACGCTCGTTTTCGGAAATCCTGATGGACGCCGACGACATCTCACCGGAGGACCGGACCCGGTTCGTTTCGATCATCCACGAAGAGAGCCGGCGATTGACGAGTCTTCTCGATGAGCTGCTGGACATGAGCCGCCTTGAAACGGGCGCTGAGGATCTGCCGCTTGCGCCGGTCGATGTATCGGATGCGGTCGTGACGGCGCTCGATGCCGTCATGGGCATGACCCGAAAGGCCGGTGTCGTCGTCGATAGTGATCTGGACGACAACACACCACTTGTCAGCGCTAACGGGGATCGTCTGCGCCAGGTGCTGATGAACATCCTGTCGAACGCCGTGAAGTACAACGACGCGAAAAATCCCAGGATCCACGTTCGAACGGGCGTCGCGGACAAGACTGTCTGGATAGACGTGATTGATAACGGGGGAGGCGTCTCGCGTGAGGACGCGGCCGTGGTGTTCGAGAAGTTCGCCCGTGGTAGCCGCGCCACCCGTGACCGGGGCGCCGGCTTGGGCCTGCCGATCTGCCGGGCGATCATGCGGGCGATGGGTGGCGACGTGACCGTGGAGTTCGCCGACGACGGCACAAGCTTCTTCCGGGTCAGATTGGTTCCCTCCGACGAGCAGGTGTCGGTCAGGCAGATCGCCGGCGACTAGACTGTCGCGGCGACGAGCCGCATCGCCACAGCCCTGAGGATTAAGCGGACCTGCTGCACCTCATGTGGCAAAGTGACGGTCGAAGACACCATGTTCACGCGCGGTAAAGACGATGGATATTGACGATCTTGTTTCGGGCGACGACCGCGCATCGGTCGCGTATGGTATCGAGGCAACGCTGATGGACAGCGGTTATCTCATGCTGAGCGGAAGCCGGTTGCGGTGCATTCGCGATGCCCTGGCCCGTTGGGAAGGATTCACGGCCCTGCCGATTGAAACGCGTCAGAGCTTTCACCACTCGGTTCGCGACGGCGAAGCGGCCGGCGGCTGGTCTCTCATGCGCGAGCACGCGGTTTACACAAGCCACATGCGTGATGCTGAGATGGAGAGCCGCGAACCCAAACAGGAGTACGGCTTCAGCGTCGAAACTGAACGAACGCTGTGGCCTGACGAGCAGGTTTTGCCCGGTTTCGCGGCTGACGTCGCGGCCGCGGCCGGCCTTTGCGATCGTGTTGCTCGTTCCTTGCTGGGTGCTCTCGAATCGGTGTTGGACCGAGAGCCCGGCTTCTTGCGCTACGAGCCCGGCTATGTCGCGCTGAAGCACTACCCGGGCCAGCCGGCCAGCGAGGGTGGCGCGCACGATGCCGGACTTGATGAGCACTCCGATGCCGTGGTTTTCACGATGCTGGCGCAAAGCAGGGAGTCCCTGCAGATCAAGCGCCGCGACGGAAGCTGGTTCACGGTACCGGCTGATCCCGGAGCGAGCCTGTTGGTAATCCCTGGTGACTGGATGGAACTTTTTACCAACGGCAGGATCCCGGCGGTCCGCCATCGTGTGATGGATACGGAGGCATCGCGCACCAGCCTTGCCTTCTTTCAGAACGTCGCGCCGATGACCGTCGGTCCGCTGGACAAGTTCGTCGACGACGCCAACCCGCCGGCCTATCCGTCGGTGTCGAGCGATATCGACTATGTCGGCGGCGAGAGCGGCGTGCCGCGATGGCAGACCGCGTAGGGGCTAGAGCACCCGAGTTCGGTTTCCAACAGTGACATTCCACCGGTCGTCTCAGGCGCTCTGCGTAACATCCAGTTTTTTGTCGCCGCTTGTTGGCGCATAGAGATGGCACGCAACAAAGCCTGTGCCGCAGCGTACCTGTGGCGGCGCCTGGTCTTGGCATGGATTGACGATCTCGGGACAGCGTGGATGGAACGGGCAACCGGTGGGCAAGGCAGCGGGATCTGGAAAGTCCGTCCCGAGTTCGACGTCTTTGAGATCTTGCGTCGGATCGAGGGTCAGTACCGAGTCCAACAGAGCTTTCGTGTAGGGATGGCGCGGTCGAGCGAAGATTTCGCGCGCCGAGTTCTCCTCCACGATCCGTCCGAGATACATCACCGCAACGCGTGACGCCATGTGTTCGATGACGGCGAGATTGTGGGAGATCAGGATATAGGTCAGGCCGAGCTCGTCGCGCAGATCCTGAAGCAGATTCAGGATCTGGGCCTGTACCGAGACATCCAGGGCCGATGTCGGTTCGTCACAGATCAAGATCTCAGGCTGCACGATCAACGCACGGGCGATGGCGACGCGCTGGCGCTGACCGCCTGAAAGGCTGCCTGGCCGGTTATGCAAAACGCGTTTCGGCAGGCCGACGTGATCCAGCATCTCTGCCGCGCGGCGCTCCCGTTCACGTCGATCACCGATACCGTGGACATGGAGCGGCATGGTCAGGATCGACAGAATGCTCTTGCGCGGGTTAAGCGATGCGTTGGGATCCTGAAACACGATCTGGGTTTTTCGCGCCCGTTCCAGGCGGCCCATCCCGGTGACTGCCCGGCCGTCGATCAGGACTGTGCCGGCGCTGGGCGCCTCGAGGCCCAGCAACAGCCGAGCCAGGGTCGACTTGCCGCAACCGGACTCGCCGACCAGGCCCAACACCTGGCCGCGTTCCACGGAAAAGGAGACATCCGAGACGGCGTGTATGGCGATGTCGGCGCCGCGAATGCCCCGGCTGACCCGGTAGTGTCGGGCAAGACCCTGGGCTTCGATCACGGCGCTCATGACGGCGCCGCCGCAACGTGACCATCTGAAGCGTGTGGCGGAAGCACACACCGGTAAGCGTGTGTCGGCGACAGTGACGCGAAGGCAATCGGGGTGCCGCGGCATTGGGCGCGCGCGTGGGGACAGCGATCGGCAAAGGCGCAGCCCTCAAACACGCCGGTCATGGCGGGAACCATACCGGGTATCGTGCCCAATCGGCCTTTGCCGTCTTGACCGGGCAGGCAGTGCATCAGGCCGCGTGTGTAGGGATGACAGGGCCGCGAGAACAGCTCTTCTGTCGTCGCCTGCTCAACGATCTCGCCGGCATACATGACGGCGACTCGATCGGCCATGTGGGCGACGACACCGAGGTCATGGGTAATCAGAACGACTGCCAAGCCCAACTCGCGCTGCAGCCTTTTGAGCAGGGCGAGTACCTGGTTCTGGATCGTGACATCCAGTGCCGTGGTCGGTTCGTCGGCGATTAGAAGGTCCGGTTCGCACATCAACGCCATGGCAATCATCACCCGTTGGCGCAAACCGCCCGATAGCTGGTGGGGAAACTGCTCCAGGCGCCTCTCTGGCGCTGGAATGCCGACCGTCGTCATCAGGTCGATCGCGCGCGCCCGGGCGACCGCGCGCGAGCCGCGACGGTGGCGGCGGTAGATCTCCATCAACTGGTTGCCGATCGTGTAGACCGGGTTCAGCGATGTCATGGGGTCTTGAAAGATCATCGCGATGCGGTTGCCACGCAACCTGCCGAGGATGGCGCGGTTGGCGTCGGTCAGATCTTGGCCGTCAAAGCAGAGCCGCTTTGCGTGCCGCTCGGCACGGTTCGGCAACAATCCCATGAGAGCCAGGGACGTGAGGGACTTGCCGCATCCGGATTCGCCGACGATACAAAGCACCTCCCCCTTGTCGATGGAGAAGTCGACACCACGCACCGCGTGCAATGTCCCCGACGACATCGCGATCTCGACGCGCAGGTCCTGAACCTCCAGAAGACGGCTCACGTCTCGTCCCCCATGCCCATCAGGTCGCGCAAGCCGTCGCCGAACAGGTTAATGCACAGCACGACGATGAAGAGGGCGGCACCGGGAATGTAGAGCAGCCAGGGATCGAAGAAGAGATACTGCCGCGCCTGGGCCAGCATGAGGCCCCAGGACGGTGTCGGTTCCTGAACCCCGAAACCCAGGAACGACAGCGCCGCCTCCAGAAGGATTGCGTTCGCCATCTCGATTGTGCCGACGACCACCACGGCATTGATCAGGTTGGGCAGGATCTCGCCCAGCATGATGCGCGCGTGGGAGCAGCCGACGCTTTTGGCGGCGATGACATAGTCCTGGCCGGCAATCTGCTGGGCGGCGCTTCGGACCACGACGGCGAACCGGTCCCACAAAAATAGCCCGAGCGTGATGATCGTGCCCCAAAGCGACGCGCCGAGGACAACGACGACGGCCATGGCGACAAGAAAGACGGGCAGGGCCAAGCGTGTATTGATGACAAACATGATGACCTGATCAACCCGGCCGCCGAAGTAGCCTGCGACCAAACCCAACGCGGTGCCAATGACGCCGGAAATCAGCATGACCGAGACGCCGATCAGAAGAGCGATGCGCGCGCCATAGATCAGCCGGGACAGGTAGTCGCGGCCGAAACCGTCGGTGCCGAGCAGATGGAATGGGTCATAGCCAGTAAAGAACACCGGCGGCAGCAGCCGCTTCGAAAGGTCCTGCGCATAGGGATCGTGCGGGGCGAGCAGCGGTGCGGCGAGACCGATCACCAGAACCGCCAGCAGCACTGCACCACCGATAAGGGCACTGCCATTGCGTGCGGCGCGGCGGGCAAAGCGTCGGGCGGCGACTGTGCCGCCGGTCCCGTCAAGCATGCTGGTTTGCTCGCTCATGACGTCACGTCAGCCGGATGCGCGGATCAAGCGCCGCGTTGACGAGGTCGGCGGCCAGTGTGAGCAGGACATAGAACGCGGCGATGACCAGCGTGATCGCTTGCAACACTGGCAGATCCGAACGCACGGTCGCGTCGTAGCCCAGCCAGCCGATGCCTTGCAGCGCAAAGATCTGCTCGACCACGATCGAGCCCGCCAGCATGGTGCCGAGTTGCACGGCTGAGACCGAGACGATCGGGATCATCACGTTGCGCAAGGCGTGTTTGAAGAGGACGGTGAAGGGCCTGAGGCCCTTGGCCCACGCCGTGCGGATGTAGTCGGAGTCCAGCGCATCGATCATGCCTGCGCGGGTCAGGCGCATAATGGCCGGCGTCGCGAAGTAGCCGAGCGCGATGGTCGGCATGACGAAGTTCTGCCAGCTGCTGTTGCCGGATACCGGCAGCCATTGGAGAGTCAGGGAAAACAGCACAATCATCAACAAGGCCAGCCAAAACGTCGGCATGGCCTGGCCGACAACCGCCAGAAACAGGCACAACCTGTCGACCAAAGAGCCGCGGCGGATGGCCGCGATGACGCCCAGAGGCAGCGATAGCACGAGAGCGAAGACAAGCGATGCGACGCCCAGCCACAGCGTAATGGGAAGGCGCGTCGCCAGCATGGCCGAGACCGGCTGCTGGTAGTGATAGGACATGCCGAAATCGCCCACGACCGCCTTGGCGCACCACGCGAAGTACTGCTCGATCACGGGACGGTCGAAACCATAATAGGTGCGGATACGGGCGATGTCCTCGGCCGAGGCCTCCTTGCCCGCCACCGCAACCGCGGGATCGCCGGCAAGGTGGGCAAGGGAGAAGGTGAGGGCCGAGACGAAGAGGAGAGTCAGAAAGGCACTGGCCAGGCGCTTGGCAACATAGAGTGGCATGCCCGGTGCCGGTCGGTCAGCGCCAGACTTGACGCGCGACCCGCAGGAAATTCTCGCCCAGAATGCCGCGCACGTCGCTCTCGGTGTAGCCGCGTGCGAGCAGTTGTTCGGTCAGTTCCGGCAGTTGCTCCGGCTGGAAGAAGGCGGTCATCTGTTCGTAGTTGCCGCGGGCCGGGGATTTCACGTTCGCCATGTAGCGTTGCATCTCCTCGACATCATAGACAAAGTCGAGGCCCAGGGCGATGTGGCCGGTCCCGATCAGTTCGGCGTAGTAGTCGATCTGACGCACCACGACTGACGTCGCCGCGTCGTTGTCGCCCATGAAGATGCCGACGCCGACCACGCCGACAATGCCGCCGGTGGCGGCGCAGGCGAGCGCCAGGTCATCGGTGATGTTGCGGTCGTGATCCCATAGGGCGCGTGGGTTGGAGTGCGAGAAGATCACCGGCGCGTCTGACACGTCGATGGCATCCAGCGACGTCTGGTGGCCGGTATGGCTGCAATCGACGATCATGCCGACGCGGTTCATCTCTTGCACCAATTCGCGGCCGAAGACGCTCAAGCCGCAGTTGCCGGGCTCGTGGCAGCCGTCACCCACGCGGTTGCGCTGGTTATAGGCGAGCAGCATGTGACGTACACCCAACTCGTAGAAGATCTCGACCATGTTGAGGTCGCCCTCTAGCGCATTGGTGCCTTGAAGGTTGAACGAGATGGCGAGCCGCTTGTCTCCCTTTGCCGCCACTATGTCGTCAGCGCCGTCGACGATGACGTAGCGGTCGGGTTGGCGTGAGAAGTTTCGTCGTTCGCGGGCGAGGCTCTGGATTACCTCGATCATGGATTCAGCGTCGGACCCGAGCGTGAGCGATATGAAGTCAACGCCGTTATCGGCCATGCGCGGGAGCGTCTGCGCGCGAAGGTCCGAGCGTCCGTATTGTGTCCACGGCAAGGTCGTGTCGCACACCAGGGCGTCGCGGTGCAGCGCACCGGGACTGAGCGGGCTGTCAGATGTCATGAAGGAACTCCTGGAAGCGGCGGACCAGAACCGGCCCGCCGCCTCGCTGTTACTGCGCTACTTCCAGCCGTACTCGTAGAAGCGTGGGATCTCGTCCGCATAAGGCGTGAAGTCGAGATTGCTGTCCCAGCCGTAGCTGCGGATGCCGCTGAACGTCGGCAGGATATAGGCCTGCTCGGTGATGCGGGCGATTGCCTTGCCGTAGAGGTCCTTGCGTTCGTCGGGATCGGTGCTGGTGTCGGCCGACTTAAGCCATTCGATGACATCGGCATCCTGGGCAAAATCGTCCTCGCCACCGTTAAAGAAGATGCTGACGCTGGCGGCGGAATCGGCAAGCGAATAAGACCCCCAGTTCGTCAGCCAGGCCGGTGCCTTGTTGGCCAGCTGGGCGTCGCGATAGGCCTCCCAGGGCAGCCGGTGCAGGTTGCTCTCGATGCCAACCGCTGCCAGATCGCCCATGATCGCCTCGGCTTCGTGCGCCGGTGCCTCGGCATAGAGGTCGATGGTGAAGCCGTCGGCATAACCGGCTTCGGCGAGCAGGGCTTTGGCCTTTTCTGGATCGTAGTCGTAGACCGTGGCGACGGTTTCATCGCAACCGAACTGAAGTGGGTGGCACGGTGTGTTGATGATGCGCGGCGCGCCGCCCATCAGGTTGTCGACGATGGCCTGCCGGTTGATGGCGTGGCTGATTGCTTGGCGCACCTTCGGGTCCTTGACCGGGTCGGTTTCCGTACGCCCCGATGCATCCATGCCGAGATAGAAGATACGCAGGGTCTCGGCCATCTCCGCGGTGACACCGGGTGTACCCTGGAGATTGGCGACGAGGTCGGGCGTCAGATCGGCGGTGACATCGATGCCGCCGGAGATCAGTTCCGCGACCTGGGTCTGAACGTCGGGAATCTCGCGAATGACGACGTTGGTGATCTGCGCCGTGCCTTTCGGGCTGCCCCAGGTGTAGTCGTCGTTGCGAACCAGCGTGTACTCCTCGCCGGGCTTCATGCCGACGACACGGTAGGGCCCTGTACCAACCGGTTCGTTGGACATGCCTTCCGGGCCGACCTCGGCATAGTACTCGTTGGGGTAAACCGGCATCGGTCCGGACAGGAATTCAAGCGCCTGCGGGAACGGTCCGGTCGTGTGGATGCGTACTGTATAGGGATCGATCTTCTCCACGTTGTCGATCCAGCTCACGATACGCTGGAACTTCACGCCACTGTCCGGCGCCGAAACCGTGTTGAAGGTATAGACGACATCGTCGGCGTCGAACGGCTCGCCGTTGTGGAAGGTGACATCATCCCGCAGGGTCAGTTCCAGGGTTGTGTCGTCAATCCAGGTCCAGCCGGTGGCGAGGCTGGGCAGGTATGCGCCCGTACTGGGGTCACGATAGATCAGGGTGTCCCAGACCATGGCCGTGAACCAGATCCCGGAACGCGTCGCCCCATAGTAGTTGTCGGCATTGACCATGACGCCGTCGACGCCCCAGGCAATGCGCAGGGTGTCGTCATCCTTATCGGCTTGGGCGACATGCGTGCCGAGCGCGATGACAGCCGCCGCCAGAACCAGTCTTGTGGTCCACATCGATTTCTTGCTCCCCATTTCCAGACATTGTTGTTGTCACCGTTGAACGGCGATTAGGCCTGGCACGGTAGAGCCGGTAATGTGTACTCTCAAATATCAGTTTGGCATTAATTATTGCGATTAGAGCATCAATGCAGGTTGAACTACGCCATTTGAAAGCGTTTTGTGCGGTCGCCGAGGAATTGAGCTTCAGGCGTGCGTCCGAACGGCTCGGCGTTGCCCAACCTGCCTTAAGCCGCACGATCAAGAACCTGGAGGAGGAGATCGGCGTCACGCTGTTTGAGCGCACGACGCGCGTGACCCGGCTGACCGAGGCCGGCCGCGTCATGCTGACCCGTGCCCAAACGGTCTTGGAAGGCTTGGGTGATACCGTCGAGTTGGCGCAGCGTGTCCAGAGCGGCATCGCCGGTGAGGTCCGCGTCGGCTTTAACGACTTTGCCATCACCGGACTGTTGCCAGAGACGGTACGGCAATTCCGGTCGGCCTATCCCGAGGTGGAGGTAAAGCTCGTCGACTCACCGACACCAGAGATGCTGAACATGGTGTTGGATGGTGAGTTGGAAGTGGCGTTTCACACCGGGCCGCCCGACCACGCCGACCTCGAGAATATCGTAGTACGCAAGGAGAGGCTGGTTTGCGTCTTGCCGGCGTCGCATCGTCTGGCCGCGCAGTCTGCCGTGTCTGTCGCCGATCTTGCCGGCGAACCCTTCATCATGGGTCGATGGCGGACGTGGCGCATTTACCACCGGATCGTCAGGGATCTGTGCCGCGGGCATGGCTTCCAGCCGCGGATCATTCAGGAGGCCGAACATAGCGACGGCATCATGGGCCTGGTGGCGGCCGAAATGGGCGTCACACTCTATGTCGACAGCGAATGGATTCACTTCATGAAGGGCATCGCCGTCAAACCACTGCGCGAGGCGACGCCGCCGCCCATCGACAGCTTCGCAACGTGGCGCCGCGATCGTCGCGCAAGCGTCCCCGCCATCGACAACTTCCTTCGTGTTGCCGCCGACGTCGTTGACCGCAACGGCATCGAACTGGAGACGCCGGCTTCGGCCGGTGTGATGGATTCCCGCTAGGGCGAGATCAGGTCAATCCGAACCGAGGACCTCGGCGGTGAGCTGGTCCAGCTCGTCCTGACTGAAATCCAAATCCGTGAAGTCGCCGGGCGTGTAGACGCGCCCTGCCGCGTTCGCGCAGTGCTCGGCAAGGAGCGCGATCTCGCTGGCGATGTCATCGAGCAGCGCGGTCACGGTGGCCGTCGTGTGTTTGCCGGCGTGCTGACAGCGCAGACAGATCGCACCGTTGTCGAGCCAGGCCGTAAAGACGAGGTCATGGGGGCGTTCCGCTTGGGAATCGCGTTCGTGACCGGCGCCCAGACGGACCAGGCCGAGTTCGCCGCCATAGCGGCTGATCTCGCCGACGAAGTTGTAGGATACCGTGGGCCGGCACGTCAGATCAGCGCCATCGAGATAACGCAGCAGGCCGTAACCCATGCCGCGCTGCGGCAGCCCGCGTAGCGCCTCCTTGACCGCCACCAGCCATTGGCGCGGGTCACTCGCCTGATCGTGGGGCAGGGCAAGCGGGTAGCGGGTTGTGAACCAGCCGACGGTGCGCGATAGATCGATCGTGGCATCAAGCGGTTCGCGCCCATGACCTTCCAGTTCGACTATGGTCGGTGCGCTGGACCAGCGAACGAAGACACGCCCCAGCGCAGCCAGAACGACCTCATGGGCCTGCATGGCATAGGTCTCGGCCGCGGATGTCAGCAGAGCCCGGCTGACGGCGCCATCGATGGGCCGTTCGACCTCCTGGGCATCGCCCTCGGTGTTGGCGCCGTCAGGCTGATCAATGGGAATCGCTGTCGATCCGGTCGCTTCCACCGATTGCCAATAGTCTAGTTGTGGGCGCGCCGCTTCGGCGTAGGCCGCCAGCTCACCGCACCACCAGGTCCACGGCGTCGGCACCGGCGCGACCGCTTCGGTTCCTTCCGTGAGGGCGGCACCGATATCTTCGGCAACGATGCCCCACGACACCATGTCGAAGGCGAAGTGATGGGCCGCAACGACGAGACGCCTTCCGGCGCCGTCCGGCGATGTGAGCAGACCGCCAGCGATCACGCGGCCGCGCCCGAGGTCCAGGCAGGCGATCAACTGATCAGCCAGGTCGTCTTCGGCCGTGTGCAGTGCCACATCATCGTCGCCTGGCATCTCGTGGACAATCACGACGGGATCGGCCGGTTCGTCCACAAGCTCTTGTACGTCGCTGCCGCCTGTATGCCGTAACGCCGTCCTCAGGGCATCGTGGCGCTTGATCAGAACCGATAGTATCTCGTCGATCTGGGCCGGCGTCGTTTCGGATGCGACATTGAACACGGCCGTCAACGCCCACTGGTCCCGCTTCGCCATGTCGATTGCCATGAACCAGCGTTGGATCGGCGTCAGCGGCAGCGTACCGTCGATGGGTTCACGGTTGTCCGATGCCGCTTCATCGACCGCTTCGGCGGCCGCCGCCAGCGCGGTTGGCGTCGCGTGCTCGAAGATTTGCGATGGGCTGATGGTTAGACCGGCTGCCCGGGCTTTACCGGCGATGCGGATGGCGATGATTGAATCGCCGCCCAAGGCAAAGAAGTCGTCGTTCGGACCGACCTGATCGATCTCCAAGACCTCGCGCCAGATCTCGCACATGGTCAAGGTCCGGTCGTCGCTCTGCCCGCTGGTTACCGGCTGTTCCTGGGTCGGTTCGTCCATCATCGCCAACAGGCCGCTGCGGTCGATTTTGCCGTTGGCGTTCAAGGGGATGGCGTCGAGAGCGATCAGGCGCGACGGACACATGGCGGCCGGCACGCGCTCAGACAGCCAGGCCGTCACCGCCTCCGGCGTCTCGTCGGCAACAACGGCGCCAACCAAGCGCGGCGCGCGGTTCTCCTGCCGGTCGACCAGCACGGCGGCGTCGCGGACCTGTGGATGCGTCCGCAGCAGGGTGGTGATGCCTGCGGGGTCGACCTGGTGGCCGCGGATCTTGACGACGTCGTCCTTGCGCCCGGCAAACTCGATAATGCCGTCGTCGCGTCGGCGCCCGAGGTCACCGGTGGCGTAACGCGCGATTCCGTCCGCGCCGCGGTTGAAGCGGACGCGCTCCTCGCCGTGGGGCGTGACATAGCCCGCCGCCACCGCAGCGCCCGCGATGCGCAGTTCACCGGTGACGTTGTCAGCCACAAGGCCACCATTCTCATCGACAACCTCGATGGTGTAGCCGTCGAGCGGGCGGCCGATTGGGACCGCCGTATCGTCGGGACCGCGAAGGTCGTCGGTGACCTCGATCATGGTGGCGCCGATCGTCGTTTCGGTCGGGCCGTAGTGGTTGAAGATGCGGCAATCACCGCCCAGCGCCCGCACGCGGTCAACGAGATCATAGGTCAAGACGTCGCCGCCGAAGATGAGGGCGCTGCGCGGAACTAGCATGGCCGCGTCCGGCGCCGTCATGAGCGCTGCCATATGGGTCGGCACGATCTTCATCATATCGGCGGGGTGGTCCTGGAACCACGTGATCATCCGGTTGGGATCACGGGCGGTTTCCGCGTCGATGGCGTGCAACGTACCGCCGGAGCGCAAGGCGCCAAACACCGATGTGTAGCCGAGGTCGGCGGCGAACGATGTCACGATTGCAAACGAGGTCGGCGTGTTGACGCCGAGCCGCGCGAGTAGAGCCGCACTGTAGGTCTCGACCGCGCGCCACGGCACCATGACGCCCTTGGGTCTGCCGGTGGACCCGGAGGTGTAGAGGACATAGGCGAGATCCTCGGGCGCGACGCCGCACGGCCCCGGGATGTCGGACGATTTGCCGTGATCATCTCCGCGCCAGGCCAATACCGGCAGATCGGTCGCCCCGCCGTCGCCGGCTGTCTCGGCAATCAGCAACCGTGCGCCGCTGTCGCGCAGGATGTAGGCGTGGTGTTCATCCGGGTGGTCGGGATCGAGTGGCACAAAGGCGGCACCGATGCGCGCGGCGCCGAGCATCGCGACGACCGGTCCAAGACCTCTATCCAGTTTGAACGCGACCCGGTCGCCGCGGGCGATGCCCTCTGCCGTCAGCCGCCCGGCAAGGCTGGTCGCCAGGCGGTCCAGTGCCGCGTAGTCGGTTGCGCCGGCGTGATCGAGGACCGCGACGGCGTCCGGCGTTGCCGTCACCCACGCGGCGACGCGGTGGGCGAGGGTTTCGAAACTCGGTTCACCATCGCGGGATGCGGAAAGCGGCGCTTCGCCGGTCTCGTCGCAGAGCGCCTCCAGGATGTCGACATAACTGGCGACCCAACCTTCGACACGCTCCTGGTCGAACAGGCTGGTGTTGAAGTTGGCGTCGATCTGCAAGCCATCCGCGCTCGCCATCATGTTCCAGTTGAGATCCCAGCGCACGCTGCCATGGGCATTGGCATCCAGCGTCGTCTTGAGACCCTCAAAAACGGGTTCAGCGTCCAGCCGGTCGAGGTTGAAGGAAACGCCAGTCAGCGGCGGCCGCGACGGGTCGCGCTTCATGCCAAGCGCCTTGATCAGAGCCGGGAAGGGGTAAGCCGGATAGGCCAAAGCGTCGGCCATGGCCTGGTGGGTGCCGGCCACGAGGTCGCGGCTGGAGGGTGTCCCGGCGCCCTGGAGGCGGACCGGCAAGGTGGTGACGCAGTAGCCGGTCAACGCGCGTTCGCCGACGAGCGGCTGCCCCGCCGCGAAGATGGCTACGGCAAGGTCGTCTTGACCACTCAGCTGGCTGAGCAACCGTCCATAGCCCGCCAGGCACAAGGTAAAGAGCGAGCAACCGAGATCGCGTGCACGCCGCTCCAGCCGTTCGGAGAGCGTCGCGGCAATCTCGTGGCGCACACTGCCACCATCGAAGGTCTGGAGTTTCGGCCGTGGCCGGTCGGTGGGCAGATCCAGGGTCGGCGGGATGGTCCTGTAGAGACCGAGCCAATGCGCGGCGGCCTCTGGTGCGTCGGCCATGGCGCACGCGTGCTGTGCGTAGACGCCGTAAGCCGGCGCCGGTTGCAGCGCGGGTTCGCGCCCTGCTTGATAGGACGAATAGAGTTCACCCAGCTCAACAGCCAGCACCTGCATCGACCAGCCATCGGTCACGATGTGGGGCTGGATCAGAACCAGCCTGTGGCGATCGGACGACAGCCGCAGCAGAGCGGCGCGCAGCAGCGGCGCCGCTTCCAGATCGAACGTTTCCGCCGCCGCAGTCTTGATCCAGGCATCGCCGGTTGTGTCGCCGGCGTCCGCAAGATCGACCCATTCCACGTCGATCGTCTCGGCGTCGTGGACCGTCAGGAAGGCGCCGTCGTCGGAGAAGCTGGAGCGCAGGGAATCGTGACGTTCGTAGAGGGTCTGAAGCGCGCGCGTCAGCGCCGCTTCGTCGACATCGCCGTCCAGGTCTATCACCAGCGACTGGTTATAGGCAGACGACGTTTCCGGGCTGAACGCTGCCAATACCCACAGCGCCTGTTGGCCGGGCGTTGTCGGAACCGACCGGGTTTCTTCGGACGGCGCCCGTGTCGCCATCAGTCCGGCGGGCAGCATGGCGCGGACGCTTTTGCGCACGGCGTCCTCGACGCGTTCCAGGTCCGCATCCGTATGCGCGGTCGATAGGAAACATGTCCGACCCTCCCAGACGTAGACGCCGTTGGCGATCAGATGATTGAAGAAGAGATCGTTCGCGCCGTTGAAGCGGAAGACAGAGGCGAACTGGTCGACGCGCACGTTCGTCTGCTCCTCGGCGAACACAGTATTCAGCCGTTCACAGAAGGCTGCCGTGCGCGCGTTCAGATTTTCCTGAAGCTCAGGCCCGGACTCTTCGAGATGCGTGAGCACGGCATTGGAGGCCGCCATGGTCATAGGGTTCTTGTTGAACGTGCCGGCAAAGAAAGTGCGGGAGTCCTTGGGATTGTCGTCGCCGTCGAAGGACCAGGTGCCGCCGTCGATCGCGTCCAGGAACGTGTGGCGGCCGGCGACGATGCCGATAGGCAGGCCACCGCCAACAATTTTGCCGTAGGTGACGAGGTCGGCGCGCACATCGGCCCAAGCCTGTGAGCCACCTTGCGCGACGCGGAACCCCAGCAGAACGTCGTCGAACACCAAGGCGGTGCCTGCATCGTCGGTGAAGGCGCGAAGCCGCTGCAAGAAATGACGCGGCTGCAGGCTTGGCCGGCGGCTCTGGACCGGCTCGACGATCACAGCCGCCAGATTGCCGGCGACCTGCTTCAGCGCCTGGAGGGAACCCTCGGGATCGGCGTAGTCCAGGACCAGCATATCTTCGACCATGCCGGCAGGCGTGCCGCCGGCGAGTGCTGCGCCACGCCCATCGGGTCCGGAGCGGGCGAGCGTGCCGTCGAAGTGGCCGTGATAGGAACCGGCGAACATGGCCACCAGTGACCGTCCGGTCGTGTGCCGCGCAATTCTGAGCGCGGTCATCACGGCCTCGGTGCCGGTGTTGCAGAAGAGGACCCGTTCGTTGCCGGTCAGCCGCGCTATCCGTTCGGCGACCTCGCCGGCGAGCGATGCCTGCGGGCCCATGAACAGACCTTGTTCCGCGAGGTGGTGTTGCATCGCCTCGACAACAAAGGCCGGGTTATGGCCGAAGAGCTGGACGCCGAAGCCCATGGTCAAGGAGACGTAGTCGTTGCCGTCGACGTCGACGATGTGGCTGCCGGAACCCTTGGCGCCGACAATCGGGTAGAGCATCGCCTTCGTTTCGGAGCGGAAGCCGGCTACGGCGCGGCTGTCGGCCAGAACGTCTTCATAGGCCTGGCGTTGGCGGCGTGATTCGGCGCTTCGCTCGACATAGTCGCGCGCAAAACCGTCCAGGTAAGTTCGTGCGGTCTCGCTCAGACTTGGCTGCTGCACGGCCGCCGGCGAAGGCAGCACCGGTGTTGCGGTACGTCGGTCGGCAATGGGCTGAGACGTGACATCGCCTGCTGCGGCATCGGCTCGATTCGCGATGGCGTCGACCACGTGGGCGACCAGCCGGCGCGCGTTGTTGTACTCCGCGAACACCGCCTGCCGCGCGAGCGTGATACGCCAACGCCGTTCGACCGCCGCGATGGCCTCGGTCAGCGCAAGGGAATCGACGCCGAGCTCAAACAGCCCGATATCGGCGTCAAGCGCTGCTGGCTCGAGCTGCATTGAGCGCGCAAGAAGCACGCGTACGTCTTCCTGAAGCTCTTCAGGAGACGCAGGTAGGCTGACGGCCGAAGGTGCTTCTGACGCCCGTCCGGATGACGCGGCTGCGGCCGGTTGTTCCGTTGCGACAGCATGGCGGACCGGGCGCGGCGTCCAGTGCCGCTCGTCCGCGAACGGATAACCCGGCAAGGTCGCGCGCCGTGCTTCACCGATAAGCGCCGGCCAGTCGACCGGCGCGCCGGCGACGAAGAGGCGGGCGAGTGCCCCACCAAGTCCTTGGGATGCAGGCTTGTTGCGGCGAAGGGTTGGGACGAACGAAATCGCGGTGTCGCTGTCGGCCAGCGAACGCTGGGCCATGCCAATCAGCGCGCTTGTCGCACCGATTTCGACCAAGACCGTCGCGCCATGATCGACCATCGCAGTCACGCCATCGGCGAACCGGACGGGCTCGCGGATGTGCCGCGCCCAATAGGCGGGGTCCGTGAAGGGTGCATCCGTCGTCGCGGTAACGTTCGACACCACGGGCAGGCGTGGCTTTGACAACGACACGCCGGCGACGGTCTCCCGGAACGAGTCGAGCACCGGCTCCATCAGGGCCGAGTGGAAAGCGTGGCTGACACGCAGCCGCTGAGAGCCGACATCCCGGGCCTCGAGCGCATTACAAATCGCGTCGACCGCGTCGGCATCGCCCGAAATCACGATGTCTTCCGGTCCGTTGATGGCCGCGATATCGACCTGTCCTTGGTGCTCGGCCAGTAACGGTTCGACGATTGCTACCGGGGCGAACACGGCGGCCATGGCGCCGCTGGCGGGCAGCGAGCCCATCAGACGGCCGCGCTCCGCGGTCAACCTTAGCGCATCGTCGCGTTCGATAACGCCGGCCAGGCACGCGGCAACCAGTTCGCCCAGACTGTGACCGATCATGATGTCGGGGGTGATGCCCCAGGCTTCTAGCCGCTTGGCGAGCCCATACTCCAGCACAAACAATGTCGGCTGGGCGATAGCGGTATCGAGCAGAAGGTCTTCGTGCGTCTCGTCGAACATCAGCTCGACGAGGGGGTGGGGCAGGTGCGGTTCAAGCACACCAGCGCACTCATCGACGATGGCTTTGAACTCGGCGTCGTTGTCGTAGAGATCGCGACCCATGCCCGACCATTGACTGCCCTGGCCGGTGAACAGAAAGGCTATCGTTGGCGACCCTGTTCCGGCGGTGCCCCTCGCGCCGGCGACCGATCCGCCACCGTCGGCGATCTCCCTCAGGCCGCCGATCAGTGCATCGCGATCGGCGCCGCCCACGCCTGCACGCTCGGCGAACATCTCTTGCCCGGTCGCCAGGTAAGCCGCGATCTCGCCCGGACGCACGTCCGGGTTTGCTTCCATCGTGTTCGCCAGGCTGGCGGCAAGGCGCGAAATGCCGCCTTGATCGGGGGCGCTCAACGGCAACAGCGTCAGAGGCTGGCCGGCAAGCGGCGGCGTTTCAACGTCGGGTGCCGCCTCCAGAACGATGTGCGCGTTGGTGCCGCTGAACCCGAAACTGCTGACGCCGGCCCGTCGCACGTCGCAAGTCGGCCAGTCCATGGGCTCGTCGACGACACGAACGGGAAGGGCATCCCAGTCGATACGCGGGTTGGGGCTGGTCTGATGGATCGTCGCCGGCAGGTGCCCGGCCTCCAGCGCGATCGCCAACTTGATCAGACCGGCGATTCCCGCCGCGGCTTCAAGGTGCCCAATGTTCGTCTTCACCGCGCCGATCAGCAGATCGTTCTCCCTGGTCGGGCCATAGGCCTCGCCCAGGGCCTGGACCTCGATCGGGTCGCCCAGCGCGGTGGCGGTGCCGTGGCATTCCACGACCTGCACGTCGGCCGGCGCCAGACCGGCGTTCTCAAGGGCCGCGCGCACGACCGCGACCTGGGCCGAGCCGTTGGGCGCGGTCAACGCGCTGGCGCGCCCGTCGTGGTTGATCGCGCCGCCCCGAATGACCGCCCGGATTTGGTCGCCGTCGCGTACGGCATCGGACAGGCGTTTCAGAACGACAACACCGCCGCCCTCGCCGCGGACATAACCGTTGGCGCCGGCATCGAAGGTCTTGCAGGCGTGATCGACGCTCAGCATGCCGGCGGCCTCGAACCCGTCGCTAAGGTCGCCCTCGAGCAAGGCGTTGACGCCGGCCGCGATGGCCATGTCGCAGGCGCCCGTACGTAGTGACAGGCAGGCGATGTGCACCGCGACCAAGGAAGACGAACAGGCGGTGTCCAGAGCCACGGCCGGGCCTGTCGTGTTCAGCCAATGGGCGAGACGTCCCGCGGCGATGCTGCGCGCGTTGCCGGTAATGGCCGCCGGTGTGAACCCCCGGTGGTCGTCCCCGCGAAAGCGCTCTTCGTAGTCGCTGGTGCTGATGCCGATGAAGATACCGGTATTGGCCGGCCGTCGGTTGCGGTCGGCATAACCGGCGTCCTCCAAACCATGCCAGGTCAGCTCCATCAGCATACGCTGCTGCGGATCCATGGCGGCGGCTTCGTTGGCGCGGAAGCCGAAGAAGCCGGCATCGAAGCGGTCGATGTCGGCGATGTAACCCGCCGGCGCCAGGCTGTCGGACTCCGGACGTTCGCTGGGCGGCTGCCCCACGGCATTTTCGCCTGCGAACAGCAGCCGTCTGAAATCGTCGATACCGTCCGCATGGGGCAGGCGGCAAGCCTGACCGACGATCGCGATCGGTTCGTGGCCGGCTGACAGCTCGGCCCGCAACCCGTCGATGCGCGACTGCAAATCGAGGACGAGGTCGGCGATCTGGTCGGCCTCGAGCCGCGCGAGGCGTTCGCGCAGTATGTCCTTGGCTGCCGGTTTGCTGGTCACGGGCTCTTCTGTTCGATCGCGGACAGCAGTTCCTCCAAATCCGAGCCCTGTTGGCTTGGCGGTTGTCGCGACGGTGTGGTGTCTTTCGCGTCCGACTGAGCGCCGGTCAAGTGGTCGACGACACGGGCGATGGTCGGGTGGTCAAAAGCGAGCGTCTCGGGCAAGTCCTGTCCGGCATGATCGCTAAGCGCAAACGCGAACTCCGTCGCGTCGATGGAAGCCAGGCCCAATTCGGCAAAGCCACGGTCGGTGGGGATCTGATCGACCGGCACATCAAGGCGTTCGGCGAGCCAGGTGACGATCCATGACGTCAGAGCGGCATGATCACCGGATTGCGCGGCGGTATCTTTGGCGCGCGCCGATCCGCCATCGGTCGCTTCGGACGTAGCGCGCCACTCCGCGATGACGGGCAGCTTGCCATCCAGGTAAGCCTGTTTGTTGGCGAGCCGCTGGATCTTGCCGCTGGAGGTGCGCAGGACGGCGCCAGGGTCGACAAGGACAATGCGCGCGACGGGAAGCTCGAGCTCGCGCCACACCGCCTCGGCGACCGCTTCGAAGACCGGCGCGGGATCGGCTTTGCGCTGCGTGCGCTCGACCTCCTGCACCAAGACGACGTGTTCGGCGCCGTTATCGTCCTCGAGAGAAAACGCTGCGCCGTTGTCGATGCGAAGCGCGGCGTGAGATGACTGCGCCGTGCGCTCGATGTCCTGGGGATAGTGGTTCGTGCCGTTGATGATGATCAGGTCCTTGATCCGCCCGGTGACGACGAGTTCGCCGTCGATCATGGCGCCCAAGTCGCCGGTGCGCAGGTATCCGGTCGCGTCGGTTTCGTCGTCGATCGTCACGCCGAATGTCGCGGCGGTCTCTTCGTCGCGCTGCCAGTAGCCCTGTGCGATCGTCGGTCCGCCGACCCAGATCTCGCCGACCTCGTCCAGCGACAGACGGCGTTTCGTGTCGGGGTCGACGATGGCGATGGGCACGTCCGGAAGCGGCGCGCCGCAGCCGGCCAGCACCCGGCCTGAGGGATCATCGTCAGAGGCCACCTTGATCGTGTGGTTCTCGAGCGCGGCGGTATCGAGGCGAACCATGATCGGAGGCTCGCCAGTCGGGTTGGCGGTGACGGCCAACGTCGACTCGGCCAAGCCGTAAGCCGGGGCGAACGCATCGCGCTGGAAGCCGACGGGCGCGAAGGTCTCGGCGAAACGTTCGAACACCTCGGGGTTGATGGGCTCCGCCGCGTTCATGGTCATGACAAGGCTTGAGAGATCCAGTTCGGCCTTTTGATCGTCGGGTATGCGGCGGCAGCAGAGATCATAGGCGAAGCTTGGCGCCGCGGAATGGGTGCCGCGGTAGCGGGTGATCGCCTCGAGCCACAGGCCAGGGCGCTGCAGGAACGAGTTGGGGGCGAGCTGCACCACTGGGCAACCGGAATAGAGCGGCTGCAGCAGCCCGAAAATCAGGCCGAGATCATGGAACGCCGGCAGCCAGGTCACCATGACACTGTCGTGCGTGATCGACCAGACGTCGGCCATGCGGGCCATGTCGTCCATCAGATTGCGGTTGGAGACCTTGACGCCCTTGGGTTGCGACGTTGAACCGGAGGTGTATTGGATAAACGCGATGTCGTCCGGTGCGGCATCGTGGGGCGCGCCGGCAAGCGTCCCGTCCATGTGGTCAACGTCATGCCAGTCGATGTCGGCGAGGACGGGACTGGTCGACTGCCACTGGCTGACCGAGTCGATCAGACCGGGGCCGTTCAGTCCGACCTTCGCACCACAGTCGCGCACCACGGACTCCAGCCGCCCGAGCAGCCGGTTGCGCCGAGGCGGGTTGATCGGCACCGCAAGCCTGCCAGACCATTGGCATGCTAGGAAGGCGGCGAAGAACTCCAGTCCCGGTTGAAACACCAGAAGGACGGCGTCACCGGGTGCGGAGACTGTCTCGAGACGAGCGGCGATGGTGCGGGTCCGTGTCTCCAGTTCACCCACGCCCCAACGAGCAGCCTCGTTCCCGGTGCTGTCGAGAAACGTGATCGACCAAGTTGAATCGGATCCTGACGCGCGTCGCGCAAGGACCTCGGCCAGCGTTGTCGCACCGGCGATGTCTGGCCGCTCGGCGGCTAGGCCCCGGGAACTGCCAGCTCGAACAGTTTCCGCCACGTGATGTGCTCCCTGATTTCGTCTTCGCGCGCCCTCAGCATCGTCTTGACATGTGTCAGCATTCTCTGATCGTCGCCCAACAACTCCAGAAGCTCCGACTTGTTGATGGAGAGCAACGTGCAGTCGGTCTTTGTCGTCGCCGTGGCCGGGTTTCGCGCATCATCGAGGATCGTGTACTCGCCGAGAGCATCGCCGGCGTCGAGCAGTTCCAGCTCGTGTATCTCACCGCTTGGCAAACGCACGGTTCTCTCGACCGTGCCTTTGACGATCAGAACAAAACGCTCGGCGGATTGACCCTCCTCCAGCAGACGGGTGCCGGTCTGAACCGTCTGAAGCCGCATGGTCTTAAACACAGTCTCCATCGTTTCGGCGGGAACATCTTCAAACAACGTGAACCGGCCGAGCATTCTGATGATGTCATCGGGTGACAGGTCGTCGGTCGCGTTGGCGATGGTGTGTGCGCTCCACAAGTCAGCATAGGCGCCTTCGCGCGCCACCAGTTCTTTGTGGGTCCCGCTTTCGACAATTTTGCCGTCTTTCAGCACGAGAACCTGATCCATCGCCTCGCAATCATTCAGATGATGGGTGACCGCAAACACCGTGCGCCCTCGGGTCACCCGCTCCAACGTCTCGTTGATCGCGGCAGCGCTGGCTTCGTCCAGGGCCGACGTTGCTTCATCAAGCAACAGTATCTCAGGGTTGTTAATAATGGCGCGAGCGATGGCGATACGCTGACGCTGACCGCCAGAGAACTTGCGCCCGGCTTCGCCCGAGTCCGTGTCGTAGCCATCGGGAAGGCTGGCTATGAAGTCGTGGATTTCCGCCTTCTTGGCCGCCTCCTCGATTTCCTCGTCGGTGGCGTCGAGCTTGCCCATGCGGATGTTTTCGCGCACGGAGGCCTGGAAAAGCAGTGGTTCCTGCGGCACGACATTGACCAGCGCGTTGCGCTGCTCGTCGCCAATCATGCTCAGATCGATACCGTTGAAAAAGATACGCCCTTCGGTCGGGTCGAACTGATGTTCGATCAGGCTAAGCAAGGTGCTCTTGCCCGAGCCTGAGGGGCCGACGATCGCGACGCGCTGTGGCGTATCGATCTGCATCGAGATCTCGTCCAGGTTGACCTTGTCGCCTTGATAGCTGAACGAGACGTTATCGAAGGTCACGGCCTTCAAGGGCAGCGTCATCGACTCGACGGTTTCTGGCGTCTTGATCTCGTCGGGTTGGGCCAGGAAGACTTCGATGCGTTGCAGGCTGCCGACGGCTTGGATCAGGACCGGCAACTGGGATCCTAAGAAGCCGGCCGCCCCACCAATGCTGAGCAGCAGTGTGATGAACGCGACGATCGTGCCGGCTGAAACTTCGCCTTCGACCGAGAGGACGGCCCCCAACCCGATGACGATCAGTTGACTGCTGCTAATGCCGAAGTTGGTGGCCCTGCCGACCAGGCCGGAAGAGAAGTATTGGCCCAGGCTCGAGCGGTAGAGACCGTCAAGCTGAACCCTGAATCGATCGACGAGGGTCGATGTCAGTCCAAAGGCATGAATGACCCGTTGCAACAGGGCATTCTCCTTGACCACGCGGATAAGTTTCGTGTCCTCGATTCCGCGCTCGTGGGTTTTCCTCAGCGCCCACTTGCCAATCAAGCGGGGCAGCCAGAACGCCAATCCCATGGCAACCAACATCGGCACGGCCAACTGCCAGTCCAGGTGAAACGCGACGCCCACCGAGCCAACCAGTATCAGGCTCTTGGCAAACAGTCCGGGCACCGACCAGATAATCGCTTTCTCAAGCACTGTTAGATCGTTCGAGAAGTTGGCAACGACCTCGTCGCTGCCGTACCGCGACAGTGATCGCGCGGACATCCGCTGAAGTTTGTTAAACATGCGAAAACGCATACGCTCGAGCATCTTCGGACCCAGCGCAGCGACGCAGTAATCCAGAACAACGCCGGCCGCTGATGTCAGAAGAAATCCGACAACAAGAAATGTGAGCATAAGCTCGATAACGCCGATGTGGCTCTGCTGTATGCCGTCGTCAAACAAGCGCTGTATCCAGACGGGTACAACCACGGTGTAGGCGATCTGGATGGCATTCGCGACGAGGAAGAAGAACAGCAGTTTAGGGAAATGTCGCGCGGCCCTGGCGGTCCAGACCATAACATGCCAAGGCCCCATCTTGAGGTCCTGGTTGCTGGCCGTGCCTTTCCATTCGAGTTCAAGGACGGCGCTCGACTTGCCGGTCGCCGCTTCGCTTGCCTTATTGACCGAACCGTCGGGCCCCATGGCGCGACCGAATTCGACGAGCGCCTTGGGCCCATGTGTCGACAAAAGAAAGACGACAAACGCAGCGGCGCGTCGAACGTCGACCGGGTCGACGTCCGTCAGCAAGAGGCGTGATGCCAGTCCGTCGAGGTCCGATATCTCGTCGGCCGTCAGGTCTATCTTGGCGTACGTCTTGGCATCGCCTTCACCGGCCTGCTTATCGGGATCCACGATGGCGTGCAGCAGACCAATGCCGATCAGGCCACGGGCCGCCGGCGGCATCGAGAATTGTTCCGTCAGAAGCTTGGAAATGAGGGCGCTGCCGAGGTCGCCATCTGGACTGGTCAGTCCGTCATCCAGCACCGCGTCAACGAAACAATCATCGGGTGCAACGTCCAGCCAGCGACACGCTGTCGCGTAAATCTGCTCCAGCTTCTGTTTGGTGCGGCTTCTGGAATGACCTATTGCAAATCGGCTCAAATCACCACCGGTCTTCGTCTACAAGAGCTGCTTGAGGCCGTCGTTTGATCCGGTCTGCAAGCAACCGTGAAACCACCTTCAAGACACAGGTTGCCTAAGGGCTTTCACATCATTGCGCCGACCCAAGCAAGGCTATGGTTCATTGCCTATTTGTGCAACAGAAAAATGGGTCTTTTCACAGTGAAAATGAAGCAGAATCAAATAGATCTGACCATTTCCTCTTAAACTTGTGTTGCTGTGATGCCGATATGACACGCAATCGGTCGGGGTGCCGCAAAAGCCGCCAGAAGAGGTCAGGTCGCGCACTAGAAACCACAATCGATTAACGCGCGATGGGGCGTCGCGCGGGCCCACTCTTAGGCTTCAAAATCGGCCGTTAACGCAATGACGGCCGCGGCCACAGCATCGGGTTGTGACACCCACGGGAAGTGACCGGCCGCAATCTCGGTCATGACAACCGAACCGGTCGTCACGTCTTGCCAGCTGCGAAGTTCCGCGAGCGACACCGACGGGTCTTGCGTCATGCGCAAGACGTCAATTCGGTTTTCGAGTTTCGGTCCATCGCCCATACGGTAGGTGTCACATGCCTCAAGATCCGCGCGCAGCGCGTCCTCAAGTCCGTAGAGGCCGGCCGCTTCAAGATCAGCCACCGCAACACCGAACCGTTCGGCAAGCTCGGTATAAAGGTCCTGCGTTGGCAGGCGAAAGAGTGGGGCTTCACTTGGCGGCAACGACGGCGAGCGAAATCCAGAGACGATCAGCCGCAACGCTTTTGAGTCGAAAATCAGTTCGGGCGTGGATTGAAGCGACCGTGTCGTCTCAAAGGCGAGGAGCGAACCATAGCTGTTGCCAAGCAACACGAGATGCTCCGAGACGTCGCCGGACTTGATGCACTCAACCAGGTCGCCGGCCAGTTGGCTGCCCGCCTCCGTGGCACGGCGTGGCGCGGCGGCGGTGTCGCCAGGCTCCCTGCCGGGCAGTGTGACAGTCAGCAGACCAAGACGGTCAGGCAGTGATCGCGCGAGCTTTGCGGCGGACAGAACACCACCGCCAGCATGGGGGAAACACACGATTGTCGCCGCTGACGAAGTCGGCGATCGCAGAACCCGCAACCATGTGTCGCGGCGTGGGGAGTGGTTCTCGGTCACAGTGTTCGTCCCTTGGCCGGCGTCGATGTCGGGGCTTGTGACACAATCGCAGCCAAAATCTTGCGCTGCGTGATCGACTTCAATGCTTGCGATCCTCGGTAGAGCCGCGCCCTCGGTCGATGATAGAGTAGGGTCGTTCTCAAGTCAGGGGCTGTGTCGAGCTGTTTCGCGACTGAGACGCCAACATTCAACCCAGAGGTTCGACATGGATCGTGAATCCACCGTGCTCGACAGTGCAATCATCGACGAGCTCGACGCCAACGGCGCAATCTGCCTTCGCAAAGCGTTCTCGGAAAAGTGGGTGGATGTGGCGGCTGAGGGGATCCGCAAGAACATTGAACAACCGAGCGCCTTGTTTCAGCGCATGTCCAGCGGCGATAGCGGAGACTTTCTGTCCGACATGTGGGCGCGACGCTATGTTGAGGAGTTCGAGGATTTCGCGCTTCACTCGCCCGCCGCTTCGATCGCCGCGCAATGTCTGAAAACCGATCGGGTCCGTCTTTTGCAGGACACCTGGTTCTTCAAGAGCCCGGGTACGTCTGAACGCACGCCGTGGCATCACGATAACGTCGTGTTGGGACCGTTTTGTTCGGTGTGGGTCGCGCTCGACCCGATACCGCGGGAGGCAACCCTTGAGTTCGTGCGCGGTTCACACAAGTGGGATCAGCTTCTGATGCCCAAGAGTTTCTTCGAGCAGCAAACCGACGACAACGTCGCTGCGGCCGAACAGTTTTATGTCGCCTATCACGGCAAGATGGGCTTGCGGGCTGACGGTGACGTCTTTTCCCCGGTGCCGGATATCGAGGCCGATCGCGACGCCTATGATATTCTCGCCTGGGACATGGAACCGGGAGACTGCATCGTGTTCCACGCCCGCGCGCTGCACGGCGCCCCCGGCAACACGCTTGACTATGACACCAGGCGCATGGTCACCCGCTGGGTCGATGAAACCGCGGTCTTGGCGCCCCACGGCGAGCCCGTCATCAAGCAACTGATCGAAGCTGGCTTTGACGTCGAACTCGACGTCGGTAAACCGATCACCGGCGAGATGTTCCCGGAGGTGCGGCCGTAGCCTGCCGCGACCCGGACGTCCCAGCAGAACGTTCGAACCAGCTCAAATGTTAAAAACACCTCGTGGTGTTTCAAGCGCTTGCAGGTCGACCAGCGGCATATCGTCTTTGACGTCGGCCGGGCCGGCGAAATGCAGGAAGTAGCTGTTGCACAAGGCGGCCGTCACGCACTGGCGACGCAGGTCGGGTGATGCATCGCCGGTCAAGAGAAACGGATAGTGGCCGGCCCTAACCTGAACCCAGTACCGATTGTAGGCGTCCTGAAGTTGCGTGTGGTTGCCAGACCGCAGGAGCTCATAGGTCAGAATCGTCTGTTCAGCGCCGGGATAGATCACATCGTCGTTGTAGCGATCGAAGACGTCGACAAGAAAGTCGGCGTGCCGCTGTTGGTTCAGGACCAGAACGCCGGCATTCATGAAGACCGCTCTTTGCCAGGCTGGATCGATTGTTTGCAAGTTCTGAAGGACAAGTTGTTTTAGGGCCTTTTCACTGTTCTCACCCGGTTCCGCTTGTCCAGCTTGCGCCATCCGCCCGGCAAATGCCGTGTGTTCGACCGGATCGACGTAACCCCGGTCAAAGTCTGTGGCGGTCATGCCGATGCCGCCTCCGCCATGTTGCGACACGATGCACGGGGCGTCGCGGTAATTGATGATGATGTCGGCATCGACATAGACGACGTCGTCGAAACGCCCGACCTCTGGATGTTCGAACAACACGAGCCGTTGAAAGACGATCGGCCGTTCTTCGGTCAGGGCGTCCGGGCGCACGGGCTGATCCAGGACGATAAGCTCATAGCCGTGGCGGAACGCGTACCGTTTCCATGATTCATGGACGTAATCGTTGAACATGTCGGTCGTGGCTTTGCCGACGGCGAAGGTTACGATGGCTTTGCTCATGCTGGGTCCTACGTGATGATTGCGTGATAAAGGGCGGTTGCTTGGCTGTCACTGTGCGGCGACGGGAACGCGAAGCAGGATCGACCTGATCGCTTCGGCCACCGAAGCCGCTTGTGCGCCGGCGAGGATCGAGACGTGATCACCCTCGACCGTCACGATATCGATTGTCCCATCGATGAATTGGGACCATCCCATCGTCGGGTCGTTACGCCAGCGTTGTTCGACTTCATCAAGGTCGCCCGACTCCTGGCTTGACGCGCGAATCAGCCCCATCGGCAGGTCGCGTGCCGCGGCGGGATCGGGTGCGTAGTTAAGGAACGCGTTGTAGAGCGTCATGCCGGTGTGGTGGGCTCGGCCCAGCCAAGCGGCGTCCGCGTCTAATGGCAGCATGCCGCTGTCGTGCAAGCGCTGCGCCGCGAACGCGATGCGTTCGGTCTGGTCGCGTTGCTGGAGGTCGTTGAGGTCGAAGGGGGGTGCGGCCTTGTGATAACGCGCGCGGACATCGGCCATGCGCAGCAACCATTCGGCATGCGCGGTATCCGGGTCGCTGCTGAGCACCGAAACGTGCCCGAGCGGCGCCGGTGTATCGATGATGACGAGCCGTTCGGTCGCCATGTCGTCCGCTGCCATCTGGCGCGCCATCTCGAAAGCCACGATCCCGCCGAACGAATAGCCGCCCAACCACCGTGGCGCTGTAAGACCGCGTTTTGAAAGCGCCGTCAGATTGGCCGCCGCCAGCCCCTCGACACTGTCGATGGGAGCCTGTCCTGGTTCCAGTCCCGGCGCCTGAAGCGCCCAGAATGGAAGGTCGTCCGGCATCGCGCGCGCCAGATCCAGGAACGCACTGACGTCGCCGGCAATGGGATGGACGCAGACGAACGGTTCGCCGGCGCCGCCAGACATCGCCACGACCGCGTCCCAGTCCTGAGCTTCACCCAGCGCTGCCGCCAAGGCCGCTACGCTGCGGTGTTCCAGCATCAGTGTCACGGGCACCGGGCGACCCAGCTGCGCGGCAAGACGCGCCGCCAGATTGGCGATGCTGAGCGAGGTAAGGCCAAGGCTCGCGAAGTCATCATCCAGCGCGATATCACCATCGACCATGGAAGCGACCGTATCGGCGACGATCGCCTCTAATGTGCTGCGCGGTCTCTGCGTCAGCGAGCCAGACATCCCGCCCGGCCGTGGCGCCGACGGGCGCGCCAGAGCCCGCGCGGTCGGCAAGGGGAGGTCGGCGACGATCCCGTCGATCGCTGACGGCAAGGCGGTCAAAATTGCGCTGATCTCCTGAAGGATCGCCTCGCCCTCCGCGCCGGCGCCGCCGTCGGCATCCGGCAATACCAGGGAGAGCACGATCTCTTCGCCTGGAATGACAACAAAGGTCAGGCCATAGGCGGTCTTGAGGGTGCCGTGAACGGACTCGACGGTCAGGTCGGCCGAGCCGGCCCACGCACTGGTGCCCGACGGCACGTTCTCGACCACGACCAGCGTGTCGAACAGACCGGCCGCCCGATCCGTCGCGTCGGCCGCGTCCAGCACATCAAGCGGCGAGATATAGGCATGGCTCTGCAATTCGCCGAGTTGCGTCTGCACGCCGGCGGCCAGATCGCTGACGGGTGTGCGGTCATCAAACTGAAGCCTGAGCGGCAGGTTGTTGATGAATAGCCCGACCATCTGCTCGACACCCGGAATGTTCGGCGGGCGCCCGGAGACCGTTGTGCAAAAGACCGTGTCGTCCGTGCCGCGACTGGCCGCTGACCACAGACCCCAGGCCAGATGCGCCAACGCGCCAATCGTGGCGCCGCGCCGGCGTGCCAGGCCGTTGAGCGCGCCGCTTGTTGGCCGGTCAAGCACAAGACGCGAGGTCGCGAAACCTCGGCGCGGTTCGACAGGGCGTATCGGCAGCTGGTCCGGCGGATTGGTCAGGCTCGCCGAGAAGTAACGTCGCATCGCAGCGCGATCGACGTCGGCCAGCCAGGCGATGTAGTCGCGATAGGGCGCGACGGGTTCCAGCATCGGCCGCGTGCCACGATGAAAGGCTTCGTAGGCGGCGCGCACTTCCCAGTCCAGTCGGGAAAGGCACCAGCCATCGACCAGCAGGTGATGGAAGCTCGCGATCAGATAGGCCTCATCGGATGATGTCTTGATCAAGGTCATGCGCACGAGAGGGCCGGTTTCCAGGTCGAAACCCGAGGCACGATCGTCGGTCAAGGCGTCGTCCAGTCTTGCCTCGTCGAACGCGGACCACGTTTCGATAACCAATGGGGCTGGCATATGCTGGTGAACGATTTGCAGCGGACGTTCCAGGCCGCGCCACCGGAACGTCGTACGCAAGACAGGGTGGCGGTCGAAGACATAGGTCCAGGCGCGCTGGAAGGCCGCGACGTCGAGGGGGCCGGTGAAACGCGTGCAGCTTTGTTCGAAGTTGACCTCAGATCCGGTCGCCGACAGCGAATGCACCAGCATCGCTTCCTGCATCGGCGACAACGGATAGATATCCTCGACATTGGGATCGCCGCCGGAAACACGCCCCAGCGTTTCGTCGGTCAGGCCGGCCAAGGGGAAGTCCAGGGGTGTCCGCAGCGGGGCGCGCTGCTCTTTGGCCCAAGCCGCGAAGGTCGCGAGGTCGTTGGCCATGTGCCGCAGGACCATCGCCGCATCGGCCGTTGCTTGGGCGCCGATCCACTGCAAGCGCATCCGCCCGTCGACCAGGTCGGCGATCAGCGCAGAGCGTACGGCGTTCGAGAACCCGGGCACTTGATGCGGTCGCAATGGTCCATCCGGGTGCGTTGGTGAGCGCAAGACAACGCCGACCTGCGCGGCGGGAAGATCGAAGGTTGTCTGCACGACCCGACAGACCGGACCGATCGCCTCGACAGCCTGGCGCGCCGCCTTCGCCGCTCTCAGGCGCTCTGCCTGGTTGTGTGTTGGAGGTCCCAATCGAACCGGCAAAACCGAGTCCATGTTGCCGATGACACCGTCGGTGGCGGGGGCGCTATCCGGCAGTGCCCGAAGACCGTCCAGCGTCTCAATCACCAGATCATCGCCGGCCTGCACGGGCGCGACGACACCACGCATGGCGGCCAGGATGGGATCGATGGGTGCGACGCCCAGCCGTGGCGGCATCTCAACGGTCAGCGCACGCGTCAACGCCGGCTCCAGCCACACTTCGGCCCGCACGTCAGCCAGGCCGCGGTCGTCCACAAAGACCGGCGGGCCCGCATGGTTCGGCTGCGATTCCATGGCCGAGGCGCAGTCGCGTACCGTTTTGCTGGACGCGTAATCGCGAAGCCAGTTGAGCCACTCCTTGAATGTCGGGCCGGACACAAGCGCCTGGCTGGTATCGAGGCCGGCGCCGACTTCCAGTTCCAGCTCTGTGATCAGTAGCGCGAGCGAGCGTTCATCGGCGACGGCGCGGTGCAGGGCGATGACGAGGACCGGCCCTAGGTGGGGGGGCCGGTCCACCAATGTGGCGGCAATCGTGACACCGGTCGTGAGATCCAGACCGCGGCCGAGCCGATCGCGCTTCGTGTCGATCCAGGCTTCGATCTGATCGTCGTCCAGTCCAGGCACGTCGACCGTGCGGACCGGCACCACGGGCAGGAACTCATCGACCGTCAGCCGCCGGGTGACGCCGTCGGCGATAACCCTGAGGCGCAGCGCGTCATGACGCTCCGCCAGGCGTTGGATGGCAAAGCCCAGTTCGACAGAGCCGATCGCGTGATCCATGACCACGCTGGCAAGAGCGAAGGGCACGGTTTCGTCGCCTGCCTGTGGCAACAGTTCCATCGCAAAAAACTGGTCGCCGGATCCCAAGGCGTGTTGCTGTCGTTGCGAGACCGCGACCGTCGCCAGGCCTTCGATCGTCTGATGCTCGAAGACATCCTTCAGATTGATCGACAGGCCCGCATCGAAGGCGCGGGCGACCATGCGTATGGCCAGGATCGAGTCGCCGCCAACGCGGAAGAAGTTGTCGTGAATGCCGATCTCGGTCTGACTCAGCAGCTCCTTCCAGATATCACAAAGCTGGCGTTCGTCGCTGTTGCGTGGCGCGACGACGCTGTCGGCCCGGTCATAGTGCTGCTCCTCGACCGGCGGAAGCGCCTTGGTGTCGACCTTGCCGTTGATGGTAAGCGGCAGTTCGTCCATTGCGACATAGGCATGCGGCAGCATGTGCGGCGGCAACTGCGACTGCAGATAGGTGCGCAGGGCGCCGTGATCCAGCGTCGCGCCTTCTTTGGCCACCACGTAAGCAACCAGTTGCCGCGTTCCGGATCCCTGCCGTGGCGCGGTAACGGTGACCGCGGCAACGTCCGGGTGGCGCGATAGAGCGGCCGAGATCTCGTTTAGTTCGATACGGAAGCCGCGTACCTTGACCTGGTTGTCGGCACGGCCGACGAACTGGATGACGCCGTCATCGCGCCAGCGGCCGAGATCACCGGTGCGGTACATGCGCGCGCCCGGTTGCGCGGAGAAGGGATCGATCGGGAAACTCGAGGCCGTGCGGTCGGGATCGCCGATATAACCGAGCGCAACACCGTCACCGCCGACGAAGATTTCACCGACGACACCGACCGGCGCCGGCTGGCCGTTCGGATCGAGCACATAGGCCGTGCTGTTGGCAATCGGTCTGCCGATCGGAATCGTCGTCGCCGCCTCGTCGAGGTCACCGATGTCGTAGACCGTGCTGAACACCGTGTTTTCGGTCGGGCCGTACCCGTTCAGCAGCCGGAACCCGGTGCCCTCGCCGGCGGCGAGAACGGCACGCGCCGAGGCCGGGTTGACCACATCGCCACCGGCGATCAGCGTGCGGTCGCCGGCAAACACCGTGGCATCAACCGAGACGATCTGCTGAAACAGGCCGGCGGTCATCCAGACCAGATTGATGTCGTTGGCCGACAGGAACGCGCGCAACGATCGGGCGTCCATCATGACCGTGCGGTCGACGGGCACGACGGTGCCGCCGTTCAACAGCGGCGCCCAAACCTCCAGCGTTGATGCGTCGAAGGCGGGATTGGAATAGGCCACGCACCGGGTATGGGGCCCGAATTTGCAGAAATCGGTGTTGTCGACCAGCCTGACGACAGCCCTGTGCGGCACAGCGACACCCTTCGGCACGCCGGTCGAGCCGGAAGTGAACATGACATAGGCGGCATCGGCGGCATCGACCGATGTGCCGGGATGCGGCTCCATCGTCGCAGCGCGTGACTGCAGGTCGCCGGCCAGCAACACGGTTTCCACCGCAAGCTCAAGGTCATGATCGTGTGCGATGGCGAAGTGCGCATCGATACTGCCTGCGAGCTCGTCGCGGCGCGCCTTCGGGTAGTTCGGATCGATCGGCGCGAATACGGCACCGAGGGTCAAGACCGCGAGCATCATCTCAATACACGTCGCCGAGAGCGTCATGGCGAGAATGACGGCGTCGCCCTTGCCAACACCTTCAGCAGCCAGCACGGAAGCGAGCCTGCGCACACGAGGTTCAAGCTCACCGTAGCGAAGCGGTGTGCCGTCCTCTTCGATAGCGGTAGCAGAAGGCGATGCCTTCGCGATCTCGTAGAACACATCGATCGCGGACGTGTCGCGCGCATAGGTGCGCTGCGTCGCATTGAACCGCTCGGCGAGGTCTCTGCCCTCTGCCTCATCCAACAGAGGAATGGCATCGATCAGAGTGTCCGGCTGATCGGCGACGGCCTTCGCGACCTTGCCGTACCAAGTCAGCAGGGCCTCAACCGTCGATGCGTCAAATAGCATCGCGTCATACCGACACCACAGATCAAGCGAGTCGGGACCGGGTCGGTAGACCATCGAAAGGTCAGTCTTCGCCGCCTGTTCAACGCTGTCGCTCAAGAGGTCGAAGTGGCAGCCATCGGCGGTTTCGGGCAGCGCGTCCTGATCCTGATGGGCGCCGAACAGGACCTGCATCAGCGGAATGATGTCGCTGCGCCGTTCGATGCCGATCGCCTGAACAATGCGCTCGAACGGCAACTCGCGATGTTCCATGGCTTCAAGCATGGCCTGGCGCACCTGGCCCAGGAGATCGCGGAATGTCGTCTCGCCGTCGACAGTCGTGCGGATCGGCAGGGTATCGACGAGGAGACCGATCAGGTCGGCCAGTTCTGGCCGTGTCCGCTTCGAGATCGGGATGGTGACAACCAGGTCGTCAAGGCCGCTCCAGCGGCGCAACACGGCGATCCAGACGGCAAGATAGACCATCAGTGGTGTCGCGCCTGATTGCCGCGCGATAGCGTTGAGCCGCTCGGCGATGGGACCTCTGACGGTCAGGCTGTGATGCGCGCTGGCGGTTTCCCCATCGGTGCGGCGCTTGCGATCAAATGGCAGGTCAAGCACCGAGGGCGCGTTGCGAAGTTGTGTCCGCCAATAGTCCACGGCGGCGTCGAGTTCAGGGGTGTTGGCCTCACCGAAGCTCTCCTGTTCCCAATCGGCAAAGTCCGTGAACTGCAGTGGCAGTTCAGCGCGGTCCGGCGCCCTACCCGAAGTCGCCGCGTCGTAGGCAGCAACGAAGTCGCGCGCCAGAATGTCGAGTGAGGCGCCATCGGCAAGGATGTGGTGCAGGACAACAACGACGCCATGGTGCTTGTTAGCCCCCCGCAACAGCCGCGCTCGGATCAGCGGTCCGGCCGTCAGGTCGAAGGGGAGCGCCGCCAGCTCGTCGGCCGCCTTCAACAGACCGGCGCGCCAAGCCTCCGAACCCGCTTCATCGACATCCGTTGACTCAATCTCAAGCGGCATGGCGTCGCGTACAGCCTGCACCGGCGAACCGTCGATGAGCGGGAAGGACGCGCGCAGAATGTCGTGACGATCGACCACCGCCTGCAAGGCATCACACAGCGCAGCCGGGTCGGCCGGGCCCGTGATGTCGACGATGAGCGGCATGGCGAAGGTCGATTGGCCTGGACGCAGCAGCTCAAGGAACCTGATCTGGCGCTGTCCAAACGACACACTGGCCAAATAGCCGCTGTTCATTGTGCTAGGCGCTCGCTCCCGGACCCGCCACGGTCGACAGGTCTACGTGTGTTCGACGCCGCTGGGTCAGCTTGGCGCCGGAACCGGCATCCGCCGGTTCGCGCGCCTCGAGCCGTGCAGCCAGCAACGCAATTTCAGGTTCTTCAAACAGGTCGAGCAAATCGGCGTTTACTTTCAGGTCGCGTCTGATGCGTGAAACCACCTGCATGGCGATTAGTGACGTGCCGCCCAATGCGAAGAAGTCATCATGGCGGCTGATCTCTGGGCGGCCAAGCGCGTCCTGCCAGATTGTTGCCAGCGCGCGCTCGCGCTCACCCTCGGGCGGTGCCGCCGGGGTCTCATCAATGGGGGCGGGAAGCTGCGTCCTGTCGACCTTGCCGGCGACCGTGCGCGGCAACCGATCGTGGCGCACCATGACGTTGGGCACCATGTAGGCAGGCAGATGGCCCCCGGTGTACTGGCGGAGATCGTCGGCTTCCGGCAGATCGGCGCCGGCGATATGGGCGACCAGATGGGCCGGGCGATCACCGTCTTGGCGGACGACGACGACGGCTTCCTTGATGTCGGGATGGCTGGCCAGGCAGGCCTCGATCTCGCCTAGTTCGATGCGGTGTCCGTTGACCTTGACCTGATGATCGGCGCGGCCGTGAAACGCCAGTTGGCCGTCGGGGTCAAAGGCGGCGAGATCGCCGGTGCGGTACGCCGACGCGTAGACGGGGTCGCTTGCAAAGGAGTTGGGCGTGAACTTGGCGGCCGTCGCTTCGTCAGCGCCAATATAGCCGCGCGCGACCGCTGGGCCCGCCACCGTCAGTTCTCCGATGCTGCTGGGCGGAGATAGCCTGCCGAGCGAATCCAGCAGATAGACGCGCGTTCCGGGGATCGGCCGCCCGATCGGGACTGTCGTCTCGTGTTCGGAGGGTTCGCAACGGTGCAGCGTCGCCCACACGGTCGTCTCGGTTGGACCGTACTCGTTATAGAGCGGCACGCCGGGCAGTTTGGCGTCGTGGGCGGCGACCAGGTCTCTTGGACAGGGTTCGGCCGCAACCAGGGCCAGGCGAATGGATGCCAGATCAACTGGTTCGGCCGCTTCCAGAACCAGGCTCCACATGGACGGGATCATATCGGTGTGGGTGACGCCGGCAGACTTGATGAGGGCCGCCAGGCGCTCGGGGTCCGTCGCCTCGACCGGCTCGGGCAGGACCAGTGTTCCGCCCGTCGCCAAGGTCGAAAAGATGACCGTCACCGACCCGTCGAAATGGATGGGAAAGGTCAGAAGAAAGGTGTCAACCGGCTGGTCGGGATAGGCCGCCGCGCGCGCCGCCACGTGATAGCGAAGATTGTCTTGCCCGACGATGACGCCCTTGGGCTCTCCGGTCGAACCGGACGTGAAGATGACATAGGCCTCATCGTCCGACGACGGCAGCGTGGGTGCGATGTCGTTTTTTACGTCATTCGCCATGCCATCGACGAGGACGACACGGCAATGCGGGAACTGGTCGGCGTAGTCCGACGACGTCACCACCGTGTCGATGCCGGCGGCGCTCAGGATGCGGTCGCGCCGGCCGCTCGAGCCTTCGGGGTCCAGGGGCACGTAGGCCGCGCCAGCCAGCATAACGCCGACGAGCGCCGCGATGCCGGTGGGCGAGCGGTCCATCATGACACCGATGCGCCTGTTGGCCGCCTCTTCGGCCCGACCAATCTGCTCGGCGATGCCGCATGCCGTGCCGGCAAGCTGCTGATAGGTGATCGCCTGCTGGCCATAACGCAGCGCGACCGCCGACGGCGTTGACTGGGCGTGCCGCAGGATCAAATCCGGCACGACGGGTTCGGGAACATCCAGGTCGACGTTGCCGGCATAAACGTCCAGGAGACGCCGCGTCATGTCTTCCGGCAGAACGTCGATCTCGTTGACGGGGCCAGCGGTTCCGTCGGCGACGGCGTGCAAGGCCGTTGCCAGCATCGCCAAGGTGTTGCCTGCCTGGTCTTCCGTGTGGCGGCGGCGATCGACGATCAGGCGCAGTGTCATGCTATCGCCGGTCTCGACCATCAGGTTGAGCGGCATGTCCGGCAATGAGATGTCGGCGCTGTCGATGACCGAAAGACCGGCTTCCTTAAGCGGCTTAGACTCATCCAGCGGGTAGTTCTGGAAACCGACCAGACTCTCGAACGGCAGGGCGTCGCGGGGCTGGTCAATGATCTCGCGAATAGCGTCGAGGCCGACTCCGCCAGCATCGCGCCCGGCGACCATGGCCGCCTGTAGCTCGGCGAGCCAGTCGCCAAGCGGCGTGTTGTCGAGTTTGGCGCGGACCGGCAAGACGGCGATCTGCGGTCCGACCAGCGTCGCGGCACCATCATCGAGCAGATGGGCGGGCCGTTGAGTCTCCACCGAGCCGAACAGCACGTCATCGCGGCCGACCAAGCGCGACAGGACGAGCGCCCAGGCGCCTTGGACCAGCGTGTTCGGCGTCAGGCGCGCGTCACGCGCGCGTTCCAGGAGCCGCGTTGTTGTCTGCTCATCGACCGTTTCGACCAACTCGGCGAGATCCGCCGCCGTGGCGAGCTCACCTGCCGCCAAGGCGGACTGGTCGAAACCGGCGAGAACGTCTCTCCAGTGCGCCAAAGCCGACGCACTGTCGCGGCCCTTGTCCCAGTCGACATAAGACCGAAAGGGCAGAGCGCCGCCAAGCACCGGCGACTGCGAATCCTTCAGGGCGCGATAGGCCGTGAAGACCTCGTCGAGGATCACCCCCAACGACCAGCCATCGACTACCAGGTGATGGCGTGTCCAGATGATCACATGCCGGTCGTCGGCGAGCCGCACAAGCCTGACCCGCATGAGCGGCGGCCGTTTCAGATCAAAGATCTTTTCCCTATCGGCCTTCAGGAAAACCTGAAGATCGTGACGCCAGTCCGCGCTTGCGGACCAGTCAAGCATCTCGACGGAAAGGGGTGCTTGGCGATGCACGACCTGGAAGGGTTGATCCTTCAACTCCCAGTGAAACGCCGATCGAAGCGCGGTGTGGCGTTCGACAACAACGTTCCAGGCATCGGCAAAGGCCTGTTCGTCAAGCGCACCTTGGATTTCGGCCCACCACTGGCCCATGTAGACGGGCTGGTCGGGATAGCTGACGCATCTGACCAGGATGCCGTGCTGCATGTCGGTCAGCGGGTAGACATCCTCGATGGGTCCCTTTGCCGCCGTGCCCGACGCAGATGGCTGCTGATCAGGCATGACAGACGACCGATTCTGGAATGGCTAATGCGCGTGTCGCGAGACGATGACGCACCATCGCCCGACCGCCCCAACGGGCGAGAAGCGAGCCGATGTCACCAGTGCAAGGCTTATGTCTGGACGTGTGGCGCATTGCGATCTCGGACATACAAGGACCGATGTCGAGAGGCGCACTCATGACACTTCGGTCACCATACGCAAAGACCGTATGTCCGGTTACAACGGCGTGTTAGCGACGGCGCCGTTCAAGCCTGGAAGGCATACTGTCCTGAGTAGCGAAAACGGCAAGAGCGCGCCCGCTCTTTGGTATTGCCAGGTAAACCGGGGCCACCTAAGGGCGGCCCCGACCCCCACATTCTAAGCCCGCCGCGTGGCGATGCGGCGGACAACCGAATGACGTTGAAGATCTCTTGTCAGAGATCAGAGGCTTTCAATGTAGAAGCCTTCGCCCTTGACGTCGCCGTCGCACAGCTTCTGGAGCTTCGCGACCAATCCGCCGGCATCCGAGGCGGCCGGGTTGCTGGACATCTTGTCGAAATCGGCTTCGCTGCGCCAGACGGTGACGACGCCATACATAGATTCGTCAGCCTTGGCCTTCATCAGGCCAAATCCAACCAAACCGTCGACAACGTCGCCAGGACTCTTGCCGTCACCGGGAAGCATTTCTTTTTCAAGAAGAGCCCGGGCTTCTGCCTCGCTACCCGCCTTAACATGGCAACGCGAGATCGTCATAAACATACCGGCCATGGAGAAATATCCCCTCTATTGCTGCGTTAACTGGGAACTTATAACCCGAACGTAGTAGTCCACCAATGGATGCAGCGTCAACCGGCTTTGGTTAACGCGGGTGTGACTACGATCACTACTTAGCCATTACCGATGAAAATGGCTGCACGCCTTGTAGGGTCTTCTATGCCATAGAGCAGCTGTGGCAGCGGTCACTGTAATCAGCGCCATGCGCAAGACTTCTGGCGTCTCGCACGCGCCGATCCAACGATGCGTTCCTTCTACTCAAAGTTGATTCCGGCAATGCAAATTGGTGTGCCGGCGGGACGTAGGCGTCGTCCTCAAATCCACCTTGGCGTCCACCCGCGATCAGGCTTGGTGGATCACCGGCTGAATGTTGCCGCCGTCTTCACGCCGCACCGCGAATGCCAGAAGGTGCTGATGACCGGCGCTTTGAACGCCAAACCGCCAGTTTTTCGGATTGTCCTTGATTTCGTCGCGGAAGCGGACGCCGCGAACCGCGAGACCATCGATATCGAAGGCGAATTGGTCCAGGGGCAGGGAGAGGCCCATGCCGCGGGCCTTAATATAGGCCTCCTTGAGGGTCCAAATGGCAAAGAACAGCTGGTGCTGCTCGTCTGCCGGCGCTTTCTGGAGCATGGCGAACTCGTCGGGTGAGAAGAAACGTTCGGCGATGTCGAGACCGGGCGTCGGGCGTGATAAGGACTCGACATCGATACCGACATCCGCCGACCGCGTGATGGCGCAGGCGACCAGACCATTTGTATGGGAAAGATTGAAGCGCAGCCCGTCGGCTTCCAGCAGGCCGCCCGCGACCTCGGGCCGTCCAAAGGCGTTCTTCTCAAATGTCCATGCCCCCGGCGCAACCGGCGCGTAGAGCGACAGTCTGGTCCGCAACAGCAGATGAGCGGCCAGAAAGACGCGGCGGTCGCGGTCGAACCGGAAGGCGTGGTAGCGCCGCTGCTCATCGGCATCCAGCAGAGCAAGCGCCTGGTCGACGCTCTCCAGCGAGACCAGAAAGGCCTCCGGCTCAGCCAGCCACACGTGGACGTCGCCCGCAGTTAGGGTATCGGGTTGTGCCATGCCGCGCCCTGGATTCCATTCCGGCTGCTACCTGGGAAGACCTTGCGGTCCATGCGCGTTGGGATCAAGCGGCAGTACCCATCGATGCCGATAATCCGGGCATCGCCGGCGCGTGGCCTAAGGATCGACATCGAAGTCGGTGATTGTTTCTTCGAAGGAGCTCTCTCCGACCCACTCGTCGTTCTGAGGCGACGGCATCAGATCGTTGTCATGCCAGTCGACCAGCAACAACAGGACCCAGTCGGTGCTCTGTGAAAACCCGTAAGCGGGCGCAAGCGAACTGTCGAGTTCGCCAGTTTTCGCGTCATAGCTGGTCAGCGCCAGTTTCACGACGCCCTGCTGCCGGTCTTCTTTGAACAGCGCGAGTTCGGGAAACTGAAACTCACCGGTCAGCGGGATCGGGATCGGGAAGCTGGGAATGCCGACCAGCGTTGTCCGCCGATCGATGGAGAGCGCGCCGACGCGCGGCTCGAACACCAGGTCCGCCTCGCTACGGGTCGTGACGAGGTAACCGCCCTGCCGCAGGATCCGGTCGCGCAAGGTTGCCACCAGGTAGAGGCTGTCGGTGCCTTGCACATAGCGGGCATCGACAAAGACCTTGGTGTCCGGCGGGATCTGGATCGCCAGATTATCGAACACGCGCTCGATGGCGGTGGAGAACATAAGCTGCTCGGTCGCCGTGCGGCCCGGCTCGCTCTCGCGCAGTTCCGAACAGGAAACAACGAGGACGGCAAGAAGGGCCCGGGCCAAGACCGATAGCGTTGGGCGTGGTTTCCTGAGACCACAAACCTGATCGCCAGCCTTGAGCCACTCGCTTCGGACACACACGCCATCACCCCACGCAGAACGGCGGACCAACCGCCGGCATTACAAACCGACGTGATGGAACCTGGTTCCCTGAGATGCAGCTTGTCTGGAGGCTAGTGTTGCAGGATGGCGATTAGATGGCGGTTGGTTAGACTGTGCGCGGGTCCTGTCGAATGGGCGAGACGGACCCAAGGGGCGAGGCAGGAGAACCGATGACAGACGAGACGGTTGATGTGTTGATCGTTGGCGCCGGCGCGTCGGCCGCGGCATTCGCCTGGAGCCTCGTCGAAACGCGCATGCACATTGTCTGCCTGGAGCAGGGCGACTGGATGAACTCCAGCACCTATCCCAGCACCGGCCGTGACTGGGAAGCCCGCGCCAACGGCGATTTCAGCATCGATCCCAATGTACGAAAGCGCGAGACGGACTATCCGATTAATGTTGAGGAGTCGCCCATCGCCGTCGCCAACTTCAACGGTGTCGGCGGCGGAACGATCCTCTATTCCGGCCATTTCCCGCGCTTTCACCCCTCTGACTTCCGGGTCAATTCGCTTGATGGCGTGGCCGACGACTGGCCGATCGACTACGCGACGCTTGAGCCGTTCTATCAGGTCGATGAGCGTATGACGGGCGTCTCCGGCTTGGCCGGCGACCCCGCCAACCCCGACAAGCATCCGGTCATGCCGCCCTTGCCGCTGGGCAAATCAGGCGAGGCGCTGGCGCGGGGGTTTAACGCCATGGACTGGCATTGGTGGCCATCCGATAGCGCCGTTGCCAGCCAGCCCTACAACGGACGCGACAAGTGCGTGAACCTAGGTGCCTGCGGCAGTGGCTGCGCCCAGGGCGCCAAGGCAAGCACCGACATCACCTACTGGCCAGAAGCCATACGCGGCAAGGTCGAGGTCAGAACCCGCGCTCGTGTGCGCGAGGTGACGGTAAACGACGAGGGCATGGCGACTGGCGTCATCTACTACGACGCCGACGGCGTCGAGCACGAACAAAAGGCCGAAGTCGTGGTGATGGCCTGCAACGGTGTCGGCACGCCGCGTATCCTGTTGAACTCCACGTCGGCGCAGTTCCCCAATGGCCTTGCCAACAGCAGCGGTCTGGTCGGCAAGAACTTCATGTTTCATCCCTATGCCCTGATCCAGGGCGTCTTCGACGATCCGTTCGACGGTTACAAAGGTCCGCACAATTGTCTTCTGAGTCAGGAGTTCTATGAAACCGACAGGGATCGGGGCTTTGTCCGCGGGTTCACGTTCGAATGCTGCCGCGGCGTTACGCCGATCAGCACCGCACTCACCGGCATGAACGCCGGACAGATCCCATGGGGCTGGGATCATCACCGCGCGTATAGGGAACTCTGGAAACGCCTGGTGCCGATTTTCGCCATCTGCGAGGATCTGCCCGAAGAACACAACACCGTCACGCTTGATCCGGAGCTCAAGGACTCGAACGGTATCCCAGCGCCCAAGATCTCTTACACGCTCAGTGACAACAGCACGAAGATGCTGAACTACGCCATTGCGCGCGCCACCGAGGCGCTACGCGCAGCCGGCGCCAAGGACATCATCTGCGAATCACCGATCGCTTATGCCGGTTGGCATCTGATGGGAACCGCGCGCATGGGCACGGACCCCGCGACATCGGTCGTGAACGCATGGGGCCGGTGTCACGACGTGAAGAACCTCTTCATCATCGACGGCAGCATTTTCGTGACCTCCGCCGGCGTTAACCCGACACGCACTATTCAGGCCTTGGCGCTCTACATCGCCGATGCCGTCAAGCAGCGATTGGCGACCTTGTTCGACTAGATCAGGTCCTGATTTGTGTGAATCGCCACGCGCGTCCGCCCAACCCTGATCCGCGCTGGGCGCCGCCCATCAACGCATCCAATGACGATCACAAATCGTGCGGTGTCTGGTGCCCTGCCAGACAGTGGCCGCCGCCGCTAAGGCGCAGTTTCCCTGGCGTTTCGCGGCAACGCAGCGGGAATCTCGGTCAACTTGGCACGGACAGCATGTCGTTTTCTTGAACGGAATCCGGGTGTTTCAAAGAAGTTCGAGGGGGTGCATTGTTGTACGTGCAGAGTGTGGGGAAGGCGGCCAAACGAACGCTCACCAAGGGCGCGGGCACCGAAACATCGCCATAGAACGCTTTCAATTCCGCTGATTCGGCGGATTCGCGTTGTCGAGAGAGCGTAGGCTCGGTGTTTCTGCATCCGTTTGGCGGGTGTTGGCTAGGCTTCGCCGCATGGGAAGTGACAGGGGAGCACAAGATGCAAACAAACCGACTAAGAAACGCGTGTGGCAGGATTGCCGCAGCCGTTTTCCTGGGCTCGGTACTGATCTACACCGGTGCGCTCGCACAGGACGACGAGAATCCTGATGCCGAGTTCTCCACGGAACTCCAGCAAGCGGCTGTGTCGCCGTCCAATCCACGAAACGAGATCACGTTCACGACGTGGACCGGCCCTTACATGCGCAGCCAGATGCTGGGCTTCGTCCGGCCCTATGAGGAGATGATCGGTGGGCGGATAAACGTCGAGCACTATGCCGGCGATCTCGAGGAGATTCGCGATCAGGTCGAATCCGCCAATGTCATCTGGGATGTTGTCGACCTGACCCAGGCGGATTCACTGCGCGCATGCGAAGAAGGTTTGTTGGAGGACCTCTCCGATGTCGATCTTCCCGATGGCGTCGACGGCACAAACTTCCGCGATGACTTCGTCGAAGGTGCGCTGAACCGCTGCGGCATCGGCGTCATCATCTGGGCGACGGTGTACGCCTTCAACAACGAAGCCTTCGCCGATAATCCACCAAGCTCGGTTCAGGATTTCTTTGACGTCGACACCTATCCCGGCCCCCGTGCGATCCGCAACGATCCGACGGTGGTCATGGAGTGGGCGCTGATAGCCGATGGCGTTGCCGAAGCGGATGTCTATAGCGTCCTGGCGACGCAGGAAGGCATCGAACGCGCGCTCGCCAAGATGGACGCAATCAAACCCGGTCTCATGCTTTGGGAGGACGGTTTGGAGCCGGTGCGTATGTTGAACGCTGGCGAGGTCGTCATGTCATCGGTCTGGGCAACGACGGGTGCCACCGCCTCGCGTGAAGAAGGCGCCAAGTTCACCGTCGAGTGGGACGGTCGTGTGATCGAGCTCGATCTGTTCGGCATCCCCAAGGGTAGTCGCTTCAAGGAAGAGGCCATCGATTTCATTCGCTTCGCCAGCAGCTCACAGTCGCTGGCTGACATGGTGAGCTATCTGCCCAACGGACCGACGCGTAAGTCTTCGCTGGGCCTGTTGTCGGAGGAGACGCTGGCGCAGTTGCCCAACGGGCCTGCCTATGAGGAAAAGGTCTCGATCATGTCGGACGCCGAGTGGTGGGCCGAGCACGAGCAGGTCCTGGAAGAAGCCTTTGACGCGTGGATCGCGGGATCCGTCAGGGAAGGCGCTTCGGGAACGGTGCGATGATCAACACGGGGATTTCTAGGGGGAGTAAAATCAATGAGTGATGGAACTGGCGCACCGCCGCAAGCGCCGATGGACGAGGATGTCCATCTGCCGCCGGAAGGCCTGGTCGCGAAGTCCGGTTTCTTTGCCGGATCGAACGCCGTCATGGCGGTCGCATCGATGGTGATGATCATCGCGTTTGTGGTCTTCACGATCTGGGATGTCGACTATTCCGGCGCAATCTTTGCCGAAGCCAAGGACTTCATTATCGGCACGCTCGACTGGTTCTATGTGTTGGTCGTGACGCTGACCCTTCTGTTCATTATCTACTTGCTTATGAGCCGGTTCGGTTCGGTGAAACTGGGCAAAGATGACGATGAACCGGACTTTTCCACGTTCTCGTGGATCTGCATGCTGTTCAGCGCGGGGCTGGGTTCGGGCCTGATCTACTGGGGCGTCGCTGAGCCGATGTACCACGTTCAGGGCAACCCGTTTCTGACCCGCGAAGGCATTGAGCCAGGCACCGTGGAGGCGGCCGGCGTTGCCATTCGCATCACCAACTTCCACTGGGGTCTGCACGGCTGGGCGCTCTATGTCCTCGTCGGCTTGTCTCTGGCCTATTTCTCGTATCGCAAGGGCTTGCCCCTTTCGCTGCGCGCGGCCCTTTACCCGGTTCTGAAGCACCGGGTCTATGGTCCGTGGGGCCATGTCGTCGACCTGATCGGCGTGTTCGGCACGATCTTCGGCCTGGCGACATCGCTCGGTCTGGGTGTCGCGCCGATTGCCG